>CALJAA010000100.1 GCA_938028465.1 uncultured Granulosicoccaceae bacterium
CTCACGACCACCTGGGCCAAAGTGTGTAACACTCTCAACGGCATCAAGTAGCTTTTTCGGATCCACATCGCCTAATACAGAAATAGCAACTGAACAACAGATGTCAGCCGAGTGCATGCCTGGGTGAATATATTCAGACGCCACAACTCCACCAACCGGAATTGTGCCCAGTGGGCCAGCAGGACAAGCATCGGGCATAATTGCGCCACCTTTAATGCCAGGTGTTCGCATAACCTCTTGCATAGTCTGGCTAACCTTAAACACGTTTTCTTTTTCGATGTCGTTATCACCTGCATCGATGTTCATGAAAACATTAGCTTCACCCGCATCGCGTAATTTCATTTTAGGCGCAGGAGCAAATGCCATGGCCGCCTCTAACGCCTCAACAAATCCAGCACCTTCGATGATTAAATCGTTACCGTGTTTTATGGCCTCAGGGAACCAAGCACCTTCTTCAGCGCCTTTTTCTATTAGATGTTTGCCAGTTATTTTATTCATTTAAATTGTTCCTTCAAAAGCAGCCCATTTGTTTTGTAGGCTCATTAATTAATAGCATTGTCATCAGTTAATATCATTGTCATCCCCGCGAAGGCGGGGATCCATGTTTGATCGGGCATGGATCCCCTCCTACGCGAGGATGACAGTACTAAGCAACCAATACATTCTTGAATCTCGTCTTTAGATAGTCCATTTGATCAACCAGCACTCGGCGATTGGACAAATAAAACCATTCATACAAATTCGGTGCAAATGGTACCGCCAGCAATTTCATGTTGGCTTCTTCTGGTGTCCTATCATTTTTGTGATGGTTACACCGCTTACAGGCTGTGACGCAGTTTTCCCAAATATCTGGGCCACCACGCGAGCGTGGCATCACATGATCGCGTGATAAATCACAACGAGCAAACTGCTTACCACAATACAAGCATAGATAAGCATCACGCGAAAACAGCAACGTATTAGTAATACGCGGTACAGATTTTTCTTTCACCCGACCTTCAACCGCGATGATCGCTGGGATCTCGATTTGAGAACGCGCGCCATCATGACTATAGCCACCACGTAGAACACTGGCCATATCACCCATTGTCCACAACACCAGACCTTTAGATGCAACCAGTGCTGCTTCCTCATAATCGATCCAGGCTTGTGGTGAGCCAGCTTTGTTCAGTTTTAGAATTTTCGCTTGCATTTTCCTAGCTCGCTACGTTCTCATTAGTAAAATTGGCGGAAGGCACAGGAATACACCAATCGCAATTGCGATTTGCTACAAGCAGCTCGGCTGCGCAGCCCGCAGGGGTCTAAATCGCTTAAGCGATTTAGACTTAAACCTGATGCCATCTAGTAACACATACCGTTTAGCAAACGGCTCCAGTACCCTGACTGGTTTACCTTCCTCTTATGGCAGCGAGTAATGGAATCGAACCATTGGCGATCTTATCCACCAGCCGAGTTTTCAAGACTCGTTCGCGCCCTGCGCGCTACTCGCTATCAATTTGGTGAGTAGTCAGGGAATCGAACCCCGCACGCCTAACGGCCAGAGATTTACAGTCTCCGTCAGCACCTTGCTTGTCACTACTCATAAATTGGTACGCCCCCTCGGATTCGAACCGAGACGTAAACTGGGTCTAAGCCAGCTCCCTCTGCCAATTGGGGTAGAGGCGCATTGTTCAATCTTTATTTGTTTGTGGTACGCCGAGTGAGATTCGAACTCACACTATCGAGGGCTTAAACCTCGTGCCTCTCCCAATTGGGCTACCGGCGCATTTTTAATTTGGTACGCCCCCTAGGATTCGAACCGAGACATTGACTGTTTCACCAATCGCGCTAGCGATTTGCTACAAGCAGCTTCGCTGCACAGACCCGCAGGGGTCTAAATCGCATAAGCGATTTAGATTAAAAACAGCTCCCTCTGCCGTGGGGTAGAGGCGCATTAAAATTGTCTTTGTCAGGATGGCTGGATTCGAACCAACGACAACCGGATTCCAAGTCCGGGACTCTGACCAGGCTGAGCTACACCCTGACAAAAACAACTGATTAAACTAAAGGGGTGTTATTACTTTTCATTGGAGCCCTCGGAAAGAATCGAACTTTCGATCTTGTGTTTCGAAGACACAAATCTGCATTACCAACAGCGAAGGCGAAAACATGGCTGCCTCGGAATGAATCGAACATTCGCACGCCGCATTTCGTAGACGCAGGGCTGCAATACCAGCAGCGAGGCAATTTGGCACGGTTGGCAGGAGTTGAACCCGCTATCGTCGGAGTAGAAGTCCGATGCTTATCCTATTTAGCTTCAACCGTATTTTGTGGTACTCCGTCAGTGAGTTGAACACTGCACACCGATCATGTAAGGATCAGCTCTACCCGGTAGCCGGAGCTTAAAAGTTTTAATTTGGTGCCGCCTGTTGGTAACGATCCAACCTCCAAAGTTCTTCAAACTTTTGCTAATCCATCTCAGCTAAAGCGGCGTTATTTAATCTAAATAGCTATCTTGTTTGGTGGTGGAGGTACAGAGAGTTGAACTCTGATCTTCGAGTTGCAAACCCGATGCTCTTCCAATTGAGCTATACCCCCATAAAGCATTTTTTGAAATCAATCGAGGTATTGCCGCCCTCTTTTTTGCGTATTGCAGAGTATTTATTGGAGATGATGCAGAGAATTCAACTCTGTTATCGCGGGTTTGCAATCCGCAACCGATACAACCGGCCCATCATCATTATTGGTATTCCTGACGGGAATCGAACCCGCTCGTTACTGGTAGAAAGCCAGTTGATCTGCCATTAATCATCAGGAATATATTTGGCACCCCGCCAGAGAGTCGAACTCTGTCTTTCAGTTTTGGAGACCGAAGCTCTACCACTAGTGCGAGGTAATTAATTGGAGCCCGCCGGAGAGTAATCTAAATCGCAATTGCGACTGGACGAACTCTGTCTTTCGGTTTTAATCTTAATCGCCTATGCGATTAAGACCCCCCGGGGCTGCGCAGCAAAGCTGCTTGTAGCGAATCGCTCTCGCGATTGGTGGAGGCCGAAGCTCTACCACTAGTGCGAGGTAATAAATTGGAGCCCAATATAGGAGTCGAACCCACATTTCCTGATTACAAAACAGGCGCTTTTCCGTTAAGCCAATCGGGCGGTGTTTGTTGAAGCGATAAGGAGTCGCTGGAGACTTTCGCTTACTTAACTACAAACGCAAGCTCATCATGTTCTTGCGATTTGGCGTGGGACTTCTATTTCGCTTGCTCTGCAACCCTACGTGCAAACGAGCTTAGCTCCGATGCAAATTGCTCAAACGATGGATTGAATGTTGATATCGCCAACGGAAGATCAGATTCGGTTTCGGATTTCCATAATCCGTACCAGACATTTTCTTCCTGCTCACACCGCTTAACGAAGGCTCTGTCGCGCGGCGCTGTCAGGCCACAATTTCTGTAATCACCGTTACGACCATAGTGAGTATTCTCCGGCGAGATATGTATCGCTAAATGACTCAGCCCTAACACTCTTTGCGACTTATCAGTTCCTGAAATGTCGATGACATTAGGCTTTTCGTTAGCCGGTTTGTCACTATAAAATCTAATTAAGCGACTTTCTGGATGTGTCGCGAACTCTTCCCAAAGCTGCTGATTTTTAGCAGGAATCACAACCGCATCATCTAAACTCTGAGCTAACAACCACGGCAACTCCAATGCGCCGTGCCTTTCAAGTTTCTTATTCAGTTTTCTTATTGCATTAACAGTCTCTACAACACCCCGAGTTGGCATAGCCTCATACCTCATAGCATCATCTGAAACACCACGATCGATCCACGGCACAACTCGATGCAACCAACGAGACCATTTTGCAGCCCTGTATGACGACAAATAATACGCTGGCGACAGAGCAATAATTCCATCGATGTCTTCACTACGCGATAGTGCTTTTTCGAGCGTTAATACCGCGCCCAGCGAAAAGCCGACTAACAGAACATTATCGGTCTCAGCTGAGGCCTGATCTATCAGGTAATCTAGCGTGTCACTCCAATGCTTGAGCCTAACGTTTTTCATATCGCCTGCTCGAGTACCGTGGCCGGGCAATAATACAGTTCGGCTTATATAACAGGCATTTGATAATACTTTGGCGATATCTTCCATGGCATAAGCAGTGTCGGACAAGCCATGAACCAAGATGGCTATTCCCTCTGCATTACCAGTACAGCTTTCCGCCGGTAAATACTCGGCGGGCGACGCCATTTTCACTTCCTTATCTGCCCTATCAGGCTCAAACGGAATTCGGTTTTGCTTAACTTCAGCTCTGATCGATTCGGCATAATCACGAAACGAGGAATGAGTTAAAAATCGCGAAGGCTTAGACCAGCCACTCGGCGTTAGGAATTCCCGAGCTGCTTCAGCTTCATTGGTACGTGTGACCGTACATCCAAAAAGCATGGTAATAACAACCAATAAGAACACTATTTTTTTAAGCATCTGAAAGCAACTCATAGCCGGAAACAATTAGCCTGCGTGCAAACACCGTAACGCAGTAAACAACCGTAAGACTAAAATAGTTTTCTGACGCATAGCTGACTTTGATTTTATGAGATCAAGCAATCGTTTGCTACAGCACAATCTCACATATTGTTTGGTGGAGCCTGTGGGAATCGAACCCACCAAAGCCGGTTTAAAAGACCGGTACCTAGCCGATCGGTCTAAGCTCCTTGTTGGTGGTACCGGTTGGCTACGATCCAACATCCTCTGACTTATGAGGTCAGTGCTCTGCCACTTAAGCTACAGTACCGTGGTACTCGGAGTGCGGATCGAACGCACATGGTCTCGCTTATCGGGCGAGTGCTATTTCCTATTCAGCCATCCGAGTTAAAAAAGTAGAGTGTTCTGGGAACATTGCGTTTCACAGAGTATTTTTATCGACCGCACACTCACGCACGGCCTGACCATATAGGCAAATGTGTTTGGGGTGACTACACGGGCTCGAACCGAGTTGCACGCGGATCACAACCGCGCTGCGTACCTGTTTGCATTTAGTCACCAAGGATTGCAAAAACCAGGCATCATCCTGATGTGGCGAGAGCCTGATTGCTCTCGCCTTTCCCATAGCTTTTGCATTTCACGAATCACGAGATGAAAACTCTCCTTATCCTGCTAACAGGCAGAGCTATTTTCACCTAGAAATTCGTTAACACCCCTAGTTGTAAAAGATCATCCACCAACAACATAGGTTGGCTTCTTTTATTTGGCGCCGATGACGAGAGTCGAACTCGCTACTATCTACTAGACAGGTAGATTTCCAGCCATAGGAACCCATCGGCAAATTTCGTTATCAAAAAACGTGGCCGTTTTAAACAGTTAAATTAAAATTTGTAAAAGTGGCAGCAACGGTTGGATACGATCCAACGATTCGGAATTCAAAGTCCCGCGTGTTTCCAACTACACCACGTTGCAACTTCACTTTTACTAGCTTTACAGCTAGCTTTTGGCTGTCGGTGTCAGGCTCGAACTGACCTCATTTCGCGTTAACAGCGCGACGCCCTCACCCGGAGTGCTAACCGACAATGTTGTATTAGTTAATCATTTTATTTCTCGATCTTCCTTAATTCTGTATTTAGCTAATTTGCTGAAAACATCTTGTTTTTTAGGCCCAGAAACGAAAAAACCCGCTTCGAGGAGCGGGTTTAATAAGAATCTGAATGAATTATCTAATAACTAACTCTGATTAATATCCCGCTGGTGTTTTCTAAACGAAATCCACGCACACAAGAGTGCCTCCATATCGCTATGGCGGTTGGCGCTCGATTGTCTTGTGATTTGTATGTTCATCATGGGCAGTATAATAGTCTTATTAAATTTTTTCTTCAACAGTTATTTAGCGGTAATAGTAATTACTTAACAGTTTGTATGCCAAAGCATGCTTTAAATGCTTAGCGGCAACCAAATAGAATATTTAAGTTTATTTTTCAAAACGTAAATAGTTTTCTAAAAATACCTAACAAACTGTTTTCTATTTTCCTATGCGGTAACCTCTACCTATGACTACACCAATCAATATTCACTGGTTTCGCCAGGATCTGCGCCTTCTCGATAACCCTGCCCTAGTAGCTGCAACGCAAGCGGGCACCGTGTTACCGATATACATATTAGATGATGTCAATTCTAAAACTGCATCCATGGGCAGCGCTAGTAGATGGTGGTTACATCACTCACTAACGGCATTGAATAAAAGCCTAAAAGGTAAATTGCGTGTGTATTCGGGCGATGCCCTTGAAGTTTTACAACAACTCACAACCGAACATACAGTAGAGTCGGTTCACTGGAACCGCTGCTACGAGCCTTGGAGAATCAAGCGAGACAAGGTTATAAAGAAAGCTTTAATCAATGCTGATATTGATGCCCAAAGCCATAAAGGCTCTTTAATGTGGGAACCGTGGGAGATTACCAAAGGTGATGGCACTCACTATAAGGTGTTCTCTCCCTATTATTATCGTGGCTGCCTCGGCAACGGAGCACCAGTGGGGCCACCGCTGCCAAAGCCTGGGAGGCTTAAGCTTGCGGATGGTGAATTCGGCGAAATTACAATCGACGAGCTTGGCCTCTTACCCACTATTCCGTGGGATAAACAACTTGCTCAACACTGGAAGTTTGGTGAGAAGGCAGCTGCCAAGACATTAGAGACATTTGTCGAAAACGGTATTTTTGACTACAAGAGTGGCCGAAACTTTCCATCACAAGCCAACGTCTCACGTCTTTCACCGTACTTACACTTTGGCGAGCTTTCTCCAAGACAAATATGGAACCGTGCTCAGGTAGCTGGCGATGGTCCAGACGTGCAACATTTTTTTAGTGAACTCGGCTGGCGCGAATTCGCCCACACTCAGTTGTTTTACTTTCCTGCGTTACAACGTAAAAACCTACAACCTAAATTTGATAAATTTCCGTGGAAAAAAAATGCCAAACACCTACGTGCATGGCAACAAGGCATGACAGGTTATCCGATAGTCGATGCTGGTATGCGTGAATTATGGCAAACCGGTTATATGCACAACCGGGTGCGGATGATCGTTGGTTCCTTTTTAGTTAAGAACCTACTTCTACACTGGCACGATGGTGAAAAATGGTTTTGGGATTGCTTAGTCGATGCAGACCTTGCTAACAACAGTGCCGCATGGCAATGGATAGCAGGTTGTGGTGCAGATGCTGCGCCTTACTTCCGTGTGTTTAATCCCATTACGCAGGGTGAAAAGTTTGATAAAGCCGGGGAATACACCCGCCGCTATGTACCGGAGCTAAAAGCTATGCCCGACAAGTTTCTATTTCAGCCGTGGGCAGCATCGGATGAAATTTTAGAACAAGCCGGCGTTGAGCTAGGTGTTACTTACCCTAAACCCATTGTGGATGTGAAGGCATCACGTGAACGTGCGTTGGATGCGTTTAAGTCGCTCAAACCAGTGGAGGATGCGCAGGGATAACACACACTTACTACAACGTTTTTTTCATAACGGTTGCAGATGCAGGGCACAAACTTGAAAACTGTTGTGTTTGCTCGATAGCGGCTGGCACCGCCTTACGGCTAATCACATCAAAGCCCCGAGCCTTGAAATAGTGCTCGGCGGTTTCGGTTAACAAGTAGAGCTCCTTTACATTCAGAGACTCCGCACGGCTTTTGACTTCAGAATACAAGACATCACCAAGGCCCTCACCTCTACGAGCTTTTACTACTGCAATTGACCGAAGCAAGGCAACATCGCCGTAGCGTTCCATCCCGCCAATACCAATAATCTCATCTGCGTGTTCTGCAACAATGAAGCTATCGATATGAACGTCGCAATCCTCAAACGGTAACTCCAACTCTTTCAGAATAAGTTGTATAGCTTGTAAATCAGCTTTGTTAGCAGTGCGAATATTCATCTCTAATCCATGCCAGTGAACTTATAGTGCCGCTCAACATTAGCGGTAATTACGCCCCATTCTGAATTACGCACGCGCTCTTGATGTTTGGCAAAAGATTCTTTATCCGTGAACTCCTCGTATACAATGAAACGATTGGCGTTATCTGGATCCGGCGTGACCTCAAAGACGATACAACCTTCTTCTTGCCGTGTTAAGTCTATGTGATTAATAAGCGCGGCCTTCACAGCTTCCATATCAGCATCAGAAACAATGATATGCCCGGTAAGAGTAACTTTTGACACTATTAGTCTCCTTTAATCGAACCCGTTAATTTTATTTTCTAAGGATAGGGTATCTGGATTTATCCATTGAGGTAACGGGTAAAGTTAGTGGGATTCAGTTTTCGTTAATAATCCGCCTTACTAAGCTGCAAAACTCTTCTGGCTTTTCTAACATCATCATGTGGCCAGTACCCTCTATAACAATCAGCTCCTTTGCTAGCTTACGCACATCGCCGGGCACATCCCAACCCGGTAGGGAATGCTCGCCTGCTACTAGATACACAGGGGTCGCCATAACCTTTTTTACAGTAGATAAATACTCATCAGAATCTGTCCCCGTAACCACGGCCTTGGCAACAGCTTGTACAGTATCAGCAGTTTGGTAAGCGAGTATTTCCCTCGCCCATAACACGCGTTGCGGTGATAGGGCAATTTGAGAATTGCTCAACCATTTTTCAGGATCGCTACACATCTGTTGATACTCGGCGTTCCAAGTTTGCGGATATTTTTGGGAGATGGATTGGCACCAAAATGCATCTTTGATCGTAAAGTTGCCTTCAACATTGACTACTCCAGCGACTAGGTTAGGATACTGTGCGGCGAACAGGTTCACCACCGCACCACCGACGCTATGACCCAATAACCAGCTTGGGCCACTAGCTTGAGATTCAACAAACTGCCTTAGATAATCTACTTGATCTTGCAGAGTCAAATCAGTTTTAAGTGGGGAATCTCCATAGCCATGTAAGTCAGGGCTTAGCACATTGATATCAGGCAGGTAACTTGCAGGATCAAAGAAGCTTAGTGAACCCAAAAGGCCGTGCACTAATATCAAATCGTTGGTTTGACTCATCACGCTGGTTCTTGCTGTTAGAGATTTTCAGGGCTACTGCCCCCTACAGTATCACTTATTGCAAAACGCTTATATATGCTACGCCCAATTAAGCCACCAACGACGTGCGAAGGTATCAGGTAAAAAGGCCAGTACCAAATGAAAGGGTTCTTACTCATATGAATAAAATTATGCGGAAAAAGAAAGATAAAAAAAGTAAGGCAAATAACCATACCGGCGATTGCAGATACTCGCACCTGATGGACAGGTGAGAAAAGCGCTGCAAGAAAACCACCGGCTAGCCCAGCAATACTCGGTGCCACTACTATCCATGGCATCTGCCTTGTGAACATGAGATCTAAGGCGAACAGCCCCACCCACACACTTAATGACGTACTAACGCCAAGCAAACAAGCTAGCAACATCTGTTGCTTCGGCGTCATTGCGCTTCACACCCTTGAGCCTTCCATAAGCGAGAGAATTCTCTACATCGTAAAGCGACAACAATCGCCACGAGAATAATTAGCATCTCGATTAGAAACGTCCAATGCAAAACATAGTTCAGCATTCGCGAATCATGCACTTGTGGAATAACGAATAACTCATAGTATTCTATCGAAAATGGATAGGCCCACAAAATGCCGCTAGCTGCAACTGAATCAAGAATCAAATGCACAATTACGCAGGAAAAAATCAAGGTTGCGTAATAAACGATTCGTTTGCTCTTAAGCCACGCCGCAACAATGAGCGCTGCTGCATAAACAACTACCCAAAAATGAGGCATGTGCGTCCAATAGGAATGATGAATGTGGGCACGCTCATCGATAAGATGGAAATAGATCATATCGAAGTCAGGCAATATGCCCGCAAGCATTGCTGTGAACACGTCAGCTCTGTCTGTTTTGAATTTGCGAGCAAACTTAACGACTAGGTACCCAGCGGGTGCATGACTGAAAAACATATTGCGGCCTCAAATTAAGTCCGTATTCCAACACTGATTCGTGGCTTTTCTATGTTTCAAATATGATGAATTATGGTTGCTATAGCGTTTTCAAGTTTGTTCACTCACTTCTTCGTACAACCACACCATCCTATCCAAGAACCACATTTTCGACAGGTAGAGTGCGGTAGCTCCATGAAGTGTTATATACACATTTAACTTCCACAGGCCAAGGCCAAGTATCAATACGCTCAGCGTTTGCAGAATATTCAGAATGATAATGGGCGTTTTATGATGAGCTGGAATCGGATTCTCCTTGCCCTTCATATAGATTCTTTCCCCCAGTACAGCTCGGGAACCCCAACTGCTATAGGAAGTTGGTTTTTTAAACAGAGTCGGGTTAATCACAATCCAAACAATTAATAGTGCTAAGGGCAACAAGCAGTACCACCCAATCCATACCCTAGACCAAATAGCGAGAATGATAAAAGGCAGCGTGGCAAATCTTGTCCAGATTGACCAAGGGTTAGCATGCTTTAGCCAGCTTTCATCATCGGGCAGAAAGATTTTTAAAAGCAGTTTATTTAATTGCATAAGGTTTAAGTTTCAGAAGCTGCGATTAATCCTTTTCAAGCCATACCCAGTTAAAATTCTCAGGCTCGAAATCGGCATTGGTGGCAAAAGCAGCACCATGTTGGCGCCGGCACAATGAACAATCACAGTGATCAGCGTGTAGTAGCGGGCCATCGATTTCATAACGAATCTTTCCGCTCAAACACCCCACACTAATTGTGATCTTATCTTTCACTTACTTCATCCACCGCAATACTTATCAATCCCTAACTAGGCAAAATCGTTTCAATAGCGCCAGCCAACTTATCAACTAGCTCGTCAAACTGCTCAGGCTTTAAAATAAATGGCGGAGCCAACAGGATGTGGTCCCCCGTGGCACCATCCACGGTACCGCCCATTGGGTAGATCATTAGCCCTGCTTCAAACGCTGCTGCTTTTACTTTCGCGTTAATCTTAAGTGATGCATCTAGAGGCTCTTTGCTTTGCCGATCTTTAACAAGCTCTAGGCCTAAAAAGTACCCGCGCCCACGAACGTCCCCTACATTTGGATGATTACCAAAACGCTCTTGCAGCATCTTAAGTAGCGTGACGCCATTATTTTTAACCGATGCAATATGTTTGTGATCGTCAAGCTCTTTTAGTACCGCTAGGCTAGCGGCACACACGGTGGGGTGCGCTATGTAAGTGTGGCCATGTTGGAAAAAGCCGCTGCCTGATTCGAATGCGTTATATACGTCATTGGTGCATAGCATCGCGCTAATCGGTTGCACACCAGCTCCTAAGCCTTTTGCCATAGTCACGATATCCGGAACTATCTCTTCTTGTTCAAACGCAAAGAAGCTACCAGTACGCCCAGTGCCACACATGATCTCATCGAGTATCAAAAGCACACCATAACGGTCGCAGATTTCTCTAATACGTTTGAAGTATCCGGCTTCGGCCGCAACTGCACCCAGTGTTGCGCCCACTACGGGTTCGGCAATAAACGCCATGACACTGTCTTCACCCAGCTCAAGGATTTTTGCTTCTAGTTGATTGGCCATACGCAGGCCATAGTTTTCTGCCGTCTCGCCCTCCTTAGCCCATCGATAGTAATAACAAGGCTCGATATGGTGGATGGCTTTGGTGAGTAGCGGCTCAAAGGGTTCACGCCGCCACATATTGCCGCCAGCCGCTAAGGCTCCTAGCGTATTGCCGTGGTAACTTTGCAATCGGGATATTACGTTTACACGTTGTGGTTGGTTTAGCTCTACAAAGTATTGCCGCGCTAGCTTAAGAGAGGCCTCTACCGCTTCACTACCCCCATTGTGAAAATAGACTCTGCCAAAATTATCAGGCGCTCGTTTGCACAGCTCTGTAGCTAATTGCTCAGCTGGCTCTGAGGTGAAAAAACCGGTATGCGCGTAAGCAATGGTGTCGAGCTGCTTCTTCACTGCATCGACCACTACTTGATTGCTATGGCCTAGGCAGCTAACCGCTGCACCGCCACAAGCGTCTAGGTAACGTTTGCCACTCTTATCTATTACATAGGCTTCTTCGCCACGTGCTACCAGTGGTGGCAAATTGGCGGTGTGGCGTGGAAAGATGTTGGACATGAGTTACCCCCTGATGACAGCTCAACGATAGCGCATCTATGGCAAATCGGCATTAGTAATAATGATTACCTTACAACCCTACCAACACGCAATCCGAGTTCAGTCGCCCTCGCGAAGGCGGGGGCTTATGTCATGTTGTGCGTGGATTTCGAAATGTGGCACCACCATTTTTCCCGGGATGACTGGTTCTTTGTACTAGGGGGCATCCGGTTATGCGTGGATCCCCGCTTTCGCGGGGATGACAGGGCTGCGCGGGGATGACAGGGGTGGTTCATCTTGTGACGCATCTGTTTCTTTTTGCGTCCTGATGAGTGTTTGATGGTTTTTAAGGCTCACATTGCGGTATGCTGCGCCCACACAGCATGGTTCCGCAAGGAATAATAGGGAACGAGGTTCAATACCTCGGCTGCCCCCGCAACTGTAAGTGAGTAAGGCTCTATATCGCCACTGGATTTTCCGGGAAGGCAGAGCCACAGCGTAATGCACTCACGAGCCAGGAGACCTGCCAGCTGTTAGTCATACACAACCAAACGGGGTGTTTGGTAGACGTGAGCTGCGCACATTGCACTCCCTCTCCATGCCCTAGATATAACAAGGGCTATGGTTAAAGCAGTTTCCACCACTTCATCGCAAATCACGTTACTAGCTACCCTGCTATCAGCGAGCATGTTGCTGTGGGCGGACGACACACTTGAAACCATTAACGTTACAGCTGATGCTGAAGAATCTCCGATTACTACCGGTGAAGTTGAGCACAGCGAATTTACCGGCGTCCATAAATCAATTGACAAAGATCAACTTAAACGCCGTGATGTGGCATTAGCTGATTTATTAGCGGTTGAAGCAGGCGTGCAAGTAAGACAAGTTGGTGGTATCGGTAGCTTTGCGAGCGTAAGCATTCGAGCAGCCAACAGTAATCAAACGGCTGTCTACTTAGATGGCGTCAAGCTCAATAGTGGTAGCCGTGCCAGCATTGATTTATCAGTATTAGAATTACTTAATGTTGAATCTGTCGATATCTATCGAGGTAGCTCACCGCTGCAGTTGGGCCATGGCTCAATTGGTGGTGCGGTTAATCTTACATCACTCACCGCAAAAGATAAGCCGTCAACTCGTGTGTTGTTTGGGGGAGGCAGTTTTTCAACACGCCGCTTGCAGGCATCACATCAATCTCGTATTGGCCGGTGGGGTGTCGTTGGCGCGATAGGCAAACTCAATAGTGAAAACGATTTTCGCTTTGTTGATGGCAATGGTACGCCGCTAAACGCATTAGATGACACGCGCCAACCACGACACAACGCTGCCGTTGAGCAGAATGCTGCCCTACTGCGTACGAGCTACCGGTGGAACGCTGATAGCGATACCAAAGTACTATTTCAAGTCAACAACAAAGACTTGGGCGTACCGGAATGGCGAAACGCTGAAGATAACAATGCTAGCTACGCGACAGATGATCAACAATTGCAGCTTACTCATAGTATCAATGACGTTGGCAATTGGAACAGCAGTTTGACATTCTTCCAGCACGATGCAGATAGCCACTTTGACGATCGAGAAAAAGGTGTAAGCCTTGCCGAACGCGACAGTTATAGTGACAGCACCACTCGGGGCAGTAAATTTTATGCTGAACGTATTGGCGAACGAGGCACCTTAGGCATTACCGGCGAGCTGCGCAAAGAAGAACTAGCCAGTAGAGATGAAATACTCGATTTTGAAAACTACGCAGTTGAACGCGACGCACTATCAGCCGCTGTGCAATATGCATGGTTTAATCAGCGCGGCAACTTACTTATTACCCCTTCGATTAACTATCAATCAATCAGCGATCAGTACAAAGGGATAACACGCCGCAATGAGACCACCCAAAGTAACCAAAAGGTGTCACCTCAATTAGGCGCTCTATTAGAGGTTAACTCACGATGGAGTGTGCGAGCCAATGTGGGGCAGTACTACCGCGAGCCTGCTTTTTATGAGTTATTTGGTAGCCGCGGCTTGATCCGAGGTAATGAAAATCTTAGGCCAGAATCAGGCACAAATGCTGATATCGGGTTTAGCTATCAACCAAGCAGTAACTGGAAGCTTGATGCGACTTTGTTTGCTAGCGATCGCACCGATCTAATCACAACTGTGTACGACACGATCGGTTTGGGGTACACCGTTAATGCAGGCCATGCACGCGTTTTGGGTTTGGAGCTGGAGCATCAGTGGCGATCTGCGAATGGCCTTACTGCCCAAGTTAATCTAACGGTGCAAGACGCTATAAACCTTTCCAACAATCAAGCGATCAACAAAAACACTCTGCCCGGCGAGGCAGCAATGAGCGGCTTTGCTCGCATCGCATACAAACAACCTCGCTACCGAGTTTGGGCAGAAGCAGAAGTTAAGACGGATCGTTTTTACGATGAAGCTAACTTGTTGCCTGCCAAAGATACGTTTCTCCAAAACATCGGCTTGGATTGGTACTGGCAAAACGCACAAACCAGTTTGGCCATCAATAATATTGGCAACGACATTGTGGAGGATTTCAATGGATTCCCCCGCCCTGGCCGCGCCTTTTTTCTCACCACCACATTAAACTTTTAAAGAACTATAGAGGACATGACCTTGATATTTAATCCAGCAAAATGGCACAGCCGTAACAGCCTAAGCAGCCTGCTTGTCGTTGGCACACTAGGCTTTTTGTCTGCTTGTAGTTCAAGCGACGACTCAGCCCCAGCGACTGACACTGGCCTCGCAGCCGGTCAATACGCCTTTGTTGCAGCAGCAGCAGGCGGAGCTGGCCATATTGAACGTTATTCACTTGCTGACAACACGCAAAACGGTACATACCCGTCAACATTGACTGACCTACGTATTGCTACAGACGGTAGTAGCATTTATGAAATTGGTCGGTTCAATATTGATACACTAACAAAGTACGATATTAACGATACCTCAACGCCTCTTTTTCAATATTCTGTAAACGGCGATGAAACGCAAGCCAACCCGTATGAAGTCATCTTTGTAAGTGATACTAAAGCGTATGTCATTCGCTACGGTAGCCCAAAGATTTGGATTATTGACCCAAGCGTTGGGGCAATGAGCGAATCTGAGTTCAAAACAGGTGAGCTAGATTTGGCTGCTTATGACACTACCGGCGCACCTAACGCCAGCGGTGCAGTACTAGTAGGCGACAAGCTCTTTGTATTAATGGAACGACTGGATGCAAGCTTTGCTCCTAGCATGGTTGGCTATGTAGCAGTATTCGATACAACCACGGATGAGCAAATCACTACTGGTAAAGGCACAGATGGCCTGCCGGGTATCGCGTTGAGCACACTAAACCCTAGTACGATTCAGTACCTTGAAGCTAGCGATGAAATTTATGTAACGGGCCGCGGCAATGTTTTCGCCAGTCCAGGTGTTACGGGTGACCTCTACCAAGGTGGCATAGAAACTATCGATCCAACAACTTACGCTATTGAGATGCTGCTTGATGATGGAACAGAAACTGAAAACAACGGCTTTTTCTCTAGCGCTCTAGTCGTATCACCGTCAGTTGGTTATCTCATCACAAACACAGCTCCTGACCCGACTACTTTCGAGTCATTTGATACTCTACGCTCGTTTAATCCAACTACAGGCATATTAGCCGCTGAGCCAGTAGCCGGATTAGTTGATACCAAAGTATCGAATCTACACGTTGCGCCAGATGGTTTGGTTTGGGTTGGTATACCGGGCGATGCTCCGGGCTTTAACATCATTGACCCAAGCACCAATATGATTGTCGGTGAATTTTTGGCGACTACGCTTGCACCGCTTGATGTTGTGTTTGTAGAAGTACCTGCCACTGCGGCTGAGTAGTAATCGACAAGCAAGCAACAAGGTTAAGTCTGCCAGCGCTACTTGCGCTGGCACTATTCGCGCTTAGCATTGTTAGCTTACAAATCGGTACCGAGCCCTTGTCATTGGCTAGCGCCTGGCAAGGGCTTATATCAAATGATGATTCGATCCAAAGCGTCATCATGCGTGAGATCCGACTACCACGATTATTGATAGCCTTGTTCGCAGGCGCCACCTTGGGTTTGTGTGGTGCCGCTATGCAAGGCTTGTTACAAAACCCCTTGGCAAGCCCAGGCTTACTGGGTAGTTCAGCAGGCGCAGCTTTCGGGGTTATCACTGTTTTGTACTTCGGTTTCAGCGCCGCAAATCATTGGACAGTCCCACTTTCCGGTATGGCGGGTTCACTGCTCGCAACGACTTGCGTTTATATGCTAGCTGGCCGTGACGCTGGCATTACCACAATCATATTGGCAGGCGTTGCCATCAATGCTATTGCGTCGGCTGGTATATCTCTACTACTCAACCTTGCCCCGAGCCCGTATGCGGCGCAAGAAATGCTGCTGTGGACATTCGGAGATTTAACCGATCGCAGCATGACGGATTTCTATTTACTTTTACCGTTTACCTTATTGGGCTGGCTGTTAATGATCGGCTCTGGCAAACAATTAGATGCACTGACTCTTGGCGAAAGCACCGCCATAAGCATGGGCGTCAATACAAAGCAACTGCGCTGGCGTTTATTTATTGCAGTATCCCTTGCGGTAGGTGCAGCTGTTGCGGCTACGGGTATGATCGGATTTATTGGCTTAGTGGTGCCCCATCTAATGCGCCCATGGGTAAAATATCAGCCAAGCCGTTTGTTACCCGTATCGGCATTAGGAGGCGCACTAATGTTAGTCATAGCAGATATTGGTGTTCGGTTAATCCCTTCGCAAACCAGTATAAAGGTGGGTGTGTTAACCGCACTAGTAGGCGCCCCGTTTTTTCTGCATCTAATAGTGCGAGCACGCCGACAGTATATCCAATGAATGTCGTTGACCACACGCTACTATCGGCCGGTGATATACACGTTAGCATCGCGCATCATCAGCTGCTGTCAGAAATTTATATTGCGCTACACCAAAACGAATTGATTGGCTTGATCGGGCCAAATGGCGCTGGCAAATCCACGTTACTTAATGTGATGGCTGGACTACGCACACCAAACAGAGGCAGTGTTGAACTACTTGATCGTCCACTACAAAAATACCGTACTAGACAACGGGCTAAATTGATTAGCTGGTTGGCCCAACAAGGTCATGTACATTGGCCAATCATTGTACGCAACCTTGTTAGCCTAGGCCGCCTTCCCCATCAGAAGTCTTGGCTAAAAATGAGTGAAAACGAAGAAGACACTATTACGTCGGCAATGACCGAAACCGATTGCTTGCATTTGGCTGACAGACAATTCAGCACACTCTCTGGCGGCGAACAAGCACGCGTACTGATAGCGCGAGCATTAGCTACAAACCCAACAGTACTCTTAGCCGACGAACCCATCGCATCACTCGACCCCGGCCATCAATTGCAAACGATGGAATTACTCAAACGATTTGCTACTAATGGCAAAGGCTGTATAACCGTAATGCACGACTTATCGCTGGCAACGCGCTATTGCGATACCTTGTTTTTACTAGACAAAGGTAAGCTTGTTGCAAAAGGGAAACCGGCGGACGTTCTAACTGATGAGAATTTACAAACAGTGTATGGCGTTAAAGCTTTGCGCGGTGATTCGCCATCACCCTGGTTAGTACCCTACGCACTAACCTAAAAAGATCCAAGCCGATTAGGCAGACTTTTTCAGAGCGCCTTGAACCGATCCTTCATTTACCAAGAGCTGATAAAACTCTTCTTCGCCAACAGGTTTGCTGCAAAGATAACCTTGAAACTCTTCGCACTCTAGATCACGAATATGGGACAGTTGCATATCTGTTTCAACGCCCTCTGCTACCACTGACAGGCCAAGATCATGTGCCAGCGATATAACCGCTTTAACGATCGGCGTATGTGTGTCGGCTTCTTCAATCTCGCGAATAAATGAGCGATCAATTTTTAGCTGATCTAATGGAAAACGTTGCAAGTAACTCAATGAAGAGTAACCCGTACCAAAATCATCGATTGAAATTTGAACTCCGAGCGCCTTTAAACGTTGAAGCTTAACGACGTTGGTTTCAGCGTTCTCCATTATCATGTTTTCAGTTAGCTCGATAATAAGAGCTTGCGGCGGCAACATGCTGTCTTCTAGCGCACTTTTAACGATAGTCAGAAAATCGGGCTCATGTAACTGACGTATCGATACGTTTACTGCAATCTTAAAAGCGGCATGGCCACTTGCTCTTACGCGCATCGCGTAAAAGCATGACTCTCTGAGTACCCACTCACCTATTGATACGATCATGCCGGTATCTTCAGCTAGAGGGATAAAATTTACAGGTGAAATTAAACCAAATTCGGGATGCATCCAGCGAACCAAAGCTTCACAACCCGCTATTCTGTCTTCTGCGATGTTAACCTTGGGTTGATAACAAAGGAAAATCTCCCCATTTTCAACCGCGGTACGCATACCGCTTTCCATGCTCATTAACTCTCGAGCCTTGGCGTCCATGTGCTCAGAGTAGAAGGCAAATTGTGTATCGTGACGACGCCGCGCATGGTTCATCGCGGTTTCAGCATCATTCACCAGTAGCTCTACACTAGGAGTTGATTCAGATAAGATCGATATACCTATACTCGCTGTTAAGTATATGTCCTGGCCTTCAATCACTATGGGTGTTTCAAGCGATTCAGTAAATCGTTTTAAGCACTCATTTAGATGTTGACGCTCAGTATCACTACTATCAATAGGTAAAAGCGCACCGAAGCGATCTCCACCAATTCTAGATACGCAGGTTGGCAAGCCATCGTGGATAGACGGATCTACCGCTAGCTGTCCGCGCGCACCAAATGCGGTTCGTAAACGTTCACAAAACGCCCATAGCACTTCGTCTCCACGATCAGGGCCGAGTGAATCATTAACGGCTTTAAATCGATTGATATTAACAACAACCTGAGCAGCTTGTTCGCTAGTGTCAGTTACACGACCCAATGACTTACGCAATAGTGTCATGTAATACAATCGATTTGGTAGGCCAGTAAGTGCATCAAAATGCATCATGCGCTGTTGATAAGCTCGAGCGCTCAAGGTGTTGCGCATACGCAAGGCAAGCTCACTAGCATCAACCGGTTTTGCCAAAAAGTCAGTCGCTCCTAACTGTAGGGCTTGTAATTTAGTAGCTGGGTCGTTTGACGATGTCAGAACGATTGTCGGGATATGCTTCAGCTCTGGGTCTAGGCGAATCTCACGTAAGATATCTAGCCCAGAAACCATAGGCATAACTAGATCCAGTAATAGCACGTCAGGTATATGGTCACGTAATTGCGCCATCGCCTGGGTTGAGTCGTCTAGGGTGACGAAATTTTGGTAGCCTTCTGCTTCCAGGTGGATCTGCAACACCTCCATATTCAGAGGCTCATCATCAATCATCATGATGCGAGCACCCGCTAAGGCTTGCGCAGCGCTAAACAGGCTAGCGCTGTCTTGACTTTCTATACTGTTGTCAGATTCAGCCACGGGTATCATGCAATCTTTTTGAGGTCGGGCAAGCTATCCCAGCCTGCTCGCACTCGTTCTGTGTATCGGAAAACATCTTGTAAGCTCTTTTCCGTTGCCGCCAGGTTGCGACCTTTCGCATTTTGTTCTAGTTCTAGCGCTAGCGCTGTGTACTCTCCAAAGCCCACGTTGCCACCGCTCCCTTTTAACCAATGAGCCAATGTAGCAACTTGTTCAAAATCGCCCTGTTCAGCAGCTTCTTTCATTACCTGCAGTTGATCATCTAAACGAGGAATAAATCGTTCCACCACTGCGCGAAAGCGAGGGTTATCCATCGGCAACGTGCTCAATACTGGTTTATCGACCCGATTGTTACTGGCCGTTAACGATATGTCGGTGGATGTGACCGACTGCGCATGTTCAGCTTGAGAACTACTTCCATCCTGCGCATCGACACACAGTCGCGATTGGATATTTTCAATAACCGTCAATTGTTGGGCCGCTTTCTGTTGATCACCAGCAATGCAAGCCACTTCGAGTTCCTGTGCAGGCACAACAAACTGTGTAAAGCCCACTGTGCCGCCTGATCCTTTTAGCCAATGCCCCATTTGCCCTAAGGTATGTAAATCGCCTTCGGCAAGCGATTCTTTCATGTGTTTAACTCGATCATCAAGGCGAACAACAAACTGCTCAACAATTTGTTGGAACTTTGGATTACTTGCAGCTAATGGGCTAAATATTTTTTGGTTGGATGTAACAACAGGCTCGGTTGCAGGGGCAATAGGTGCCGCAACAGTTTTTTGAGCTGCCTTCAATCCTGTCTGTTCACCACCCAATAATTCAGCAAGCAATCGAGTTAACTTATCCAGATCGATGGGTTTTGGCATGTAGTGCGAAAAGCCAGCTTCCAACACAGTTTGCTCAGAACCTTTCATAGCATTAGCGGTTAGTGCCACTACGGGTAGCGTTAAACCCATCTCGCGAATACGCCCGGCGGCTTGGTAGCCATCCATGACTGGCATTTGTACATCCATTATCAATACGTCAATTTCTTCAGCTGCAAGAACATCCAGCGCATCTTGACCATTTTCACCCAGACTATGTTTAATTCCGAGATCGCCTAGTACTAACGATAGGAGCTCGCGATTTTCTGGGCCATCATCGACAACTAGCACATGACAATCAGGGAAAGACCATTCGGCATGCTCGCTGATTTCAACAGTATCTAAGTTGTCGATAATTTGAGTGGGTGTGAGTAACGGTACTTCATTCGGCAAACCTGTCGGCAAGCTAACCAGGAAGCAACTGCCTTCACCTTCAGCACTCTTTACTAACACGTTGCCCCCCATCGCTATGGCGAGTCTACGACTAATTGATAAGCCTAGACCGGTACCACCAAAGCGTCGGGTAATAGATGCATCGGCCTGAGTAAAGGCTTCAAAAATGGTAGCCTGCTGCGCTTCGCTCATACCGATACCAGTATCGTGCACATCAATGTGTAGCAGCGCTTCACCACCTTCAACAGCATGCGACATCTCAACAGTAACACCGCCAGATTCTGTGAATTTTATTGCGTTACCAACGAGGTTAGTAACAACTTGCCGTAACCGAGAAGGGTCAGATTGGATAAGCCGAGGTAAGTCAGAGCTGATATCCATTTTTAAATAGATACCTTTCTCTTCCGCTTTAACACGGAGTGTTTTGATTACTTCATTAACAATTGCAGGTGCATCTGTAGGAATTTCCTCTACCTCCATTGCACCCGACTCAACCTTGGATAAATCGAGAACGTCATTAATCAGCTCAAGTAGGTGTTGCCCACTATCAGCAATTGTATTGAGGTGACGTTGTCTATCCTGCTCTGAATCAGTAAACCCACGTTTCAGCACTTCGGTAAAGCCAAGAATCGCTGTCATCGGTGTGCGGATCTCATGACTCATGTTAGAAAGAAAGGCACTCTTAGCAGCGTTCGCCGCCTCGGCCTCTTCCATTGAGTGGCGCAGGAGAATTTCCTTTTCTTCTAGCAGGGTAACGTCATCCATACTGATGAGCACGCCGCCCGTTTTGCCATTACCACCCATAACAGGCGAACAATTGACAATAAATTTACGCCTTGATTCTGCGGCATCTATGAAGCCAATCATTTCATGGCGCACGGACTCACCTGAGGATAAAGCTGCATCCCAAGGAGTTTGTAAATCCTCTGTTTCTTCAAATACCCATTTGAAATTGGCAACGGATGTACCTAACATTGTGTCAGCTTCGACCCCGTTGAGTTCAGCAAACGCCGCATTGGCTAGTACCACATCGCCCTTTGCATCGATAACTAACAAAGACTCAGCAATTGTATCGAGTGCCGATCTGACTCGACCAGGCACCGCTTGCGATGGGTTTAGTTCCTTGAGCATCTTGCCAAGGTAAAAGTAAAATAAGGGGAAACACAACAGTGACATAAATGCCATTAAACCGAATGGAGATGCGCGCCAGCGATCTAACAGGCCTGCCTTGGATTCATCCTTGAATTGAAAGTGTAATTCACCCCAACGACGATCACCAACGAGCAACGGCACAATCACTCGAGACGGTTGATAAATTGGTAGGTTATCATCATCGATTGTTGCAGTTGCGCTAAAAACCGTTTGATAATTATCTGCAAAACGCTCGAGCTGTATGTAGCTTAGATCTTGGTTTCGTCCAACGATAAATTGTAATGCTGTACGCACTGCAGCTTGATTACCTTGTCGTAGCAACGAAGAACTTGTTGCGGCAACACCTTCCGCCAGCGCCATGCGCCCTCTGTGCTGTTCGGTAGCCTTGTCCGGCACAAATTTGGTGAACAAAGCCACGAGTACAACAGTAGTAACAAGCGACGACAAACCAAATGCGATATGAAAACGCGCTGAGAAGCTCGGTAACTTGCGATACAGTTTTTTAATTGAATCAAACACGAGTAAATTCGTTATCAACCGTTAATTCATTTATATCTACAGCTAATACAGCAATCACGCCAAACAGCCGTCCATTAGTCCTGCGCTCACCTTACCTGGCTATGCGAGTACGATTAGGAATCACTCGGTCAAGAAGATCCCATTGTCTGACTCGCGCTTTCCACCCAGATAGTCTTAAAATCGGCCGCTATCGACATTTCTTCAACAATTTGTGATCACACCGGCAAAATCACCGTTTCTGCTGTTGCTTACCCATAAAAGGCGAAAATTTTTGCCGTTCTCCGCCGCTAGAGATTGGGTTAGGAGGTATAGGCCTCCGTTCACGGAGTGAGTTGTAATGGATATCAATAGCTGTCATGCCTTAGTTGTCGATGACGATCCAGCGATTACCGAAATCGTTAGAGAAGTGCTGCAACAAGACGGTGTGACCGTAACCACTGCCAGTAACGGCATAGAAGCGCTTGAAGTCTTCACTGAGCAGGTGATTGATGTTGTACTGACTGACATCCGTATGAATGGCATGAGCGGCTTTGAGCTAATGAAGCGCATTCAATTGCTCGACCCAGCCGTTAAGGTAATTGTCATGACCGGCTACGATAGTTACGACATGGTACTCAGAGCACTGCAAGCCGGTGCATACGAATATCTAGATAAACCTTTGGATAAGCATCAAGCTATCACGTCATCGGTGACACGAGCCTACGAGAACGCCCTGTTATACCGTGAGAACGCCAAATTGCTAGAACGCGTCACGATCAGTAATGACAAACTATCAATTGCTAATAAGCGCTTGGTTCTGCTAAACAAAAAACTCAAACATCTGGCCATAACGGACAGCCTTACGCAACTATATAACCGCCGCTACATCGATCAGGTTATCCGTAGAGAAGCGCAACGACGCAATCGCTATCACGATCCGTTATCAGTGATTGTTATCGATGTCGATAATTTCAAGCGCTTCAACGACACCCATGGCCATGATGGCGGAGACCAGGCGCTTAAAGTCGTTGGTGATGCACTAACCAGTTGTGCACGAAACACTGATGTCGTGGGCCGCTACGGTGGCGAAGAGTTTGTCATAATATTAACTAAAACCCCGCCTCACAATGCTCGCATTTTTGCTGAGCGTGTACGAGCAAAGATCGAAGCTCAAGTGATTCAGATGGGCGATGAGAACGGACAAATCACCGTCAGTGTTGGTATCGCTGGTGTTAATGCAGACGATGAGGCAGTTGAAGGAAAATCTTTATTGATTAATGCCGATGATGCACTTTACGAAGCTAAAAATACAGGCCGTAACCGCGTTGTGCATTTTAATGATATGCCCGCTAAAGGCGATCTTAAAAAATCAGCCTGATACAACTATCACGCTGATCTAACTTCCTAAACGCTTAGTTGTTGTAAAAATCAACCTGGCAACGAACGCCACTTGGGATAGTGAATTCTGGATTTTCCAGTTTTAGCCGCACACCAAACGTTGCACTAGCAGCATCAGCTACAGCATCAATACGTCTAACCTCAGCTTCAAGCGCTTCGTCTTCAAAGCCAGGTGCAAACAACGTTACTTCTGCACGCATACCACTTTCTATTTGGCCAAGGTAATCAAGTGGAACTATTACCTCTACGTTAAGCGGGTTAAGTTGAGCGATTTTGTACACGGCCTCTCTGTCTACGTACTCACCTGGTTCTTTAAAGCGTTGTAGCACTGTACCTTCAACGGGGCTCACAATAGAACGCCTATTGAGCGATACGGCAGCGCGATCCACTTCAAGCTCTGCCAATCGCTGGCTTTCCACTTCTTGCCTGACTTGCAACTTAGCTACACGAGTCTCAGTCTCAACCTGATCCATGTTCTGTTGAGATATCGATGATGTTTTTAGTAGTTGTACGTTACGAACCCGAGTTCGCTCACCGAATTCGGCAGATGCTCTACGTAGATCTATTTTTGTTGTTTGAGCGGCTAACTCTTCAGCGATTGCTAAGGTTGCTTCTTCAAGGCCAGATTCCAATCGTGCCATCACAGTGCCAGCACTAACGTAATCACTTCGATCAAAATAAGTGACTGCTAACAGCCCTGGCGTTGCCGCCCCTAAGTCCACAATGGCACTAGGCTCAACGATGCAATCCAAATCAGATACGACCTCTTCGGCACTAAATGTAGGTGATACCAACACGATGGCACTGACAAAAGCCGCGACCAGTGTTTTCTTTCCATGACCAACTTGGTCTCTTAACGCTTTGTTCATCGGTACATCACTCGTTTAAACGGTTAGTTGTTTCAGCAATATCTGACGTGCCGATCGCCACCAACGCCTGCCGAGCGATTCCGGCTGGTGCTGCAAATTGACGTATGCTCTGCCACCTATCCCAACAGCCCGGCTTTCACTAGGCAGAGATAGCTCAACATGGAACACGCGCTCAGTTGTTCTTAGTTCTTCACCCTCGGTAGAAGCAACTGCTATGCCGCTACTGCCGTTGTAGGCCAAGGCCGGGCTGGGAAGTTGGTGATTTCCGGCAGGAACGTGCTGAATCACCGTTGATTGCAAGGATTCGGAGAAATTGTCCGCTAACCGAACTGTGGACTGAGTCACACCTTTATCGACCATACCCATGGCGTTTTGATCAATCACAGCACGAACCACCAAATTACTGCCGTCCACCAGAAACGCCAGTAAGTCGCCTTGTTTGATATAGCTTCCCAATAATGGCTTAGTGCTACTCAATGCCAATACACCAGCCCGATTAGCACGAATTTGTAATGAGTCCTTCCTTTCTTTTAGCATCGCCAATTCAGAATTTAACGACTTGAGATCAACGGCTAACTGCCTGGCTTCATCTATGTCATTGGTTCTAGCGGCTTGATATTCAACCGTAATAGATTGTTGTTCACTGCTAACGGCCTTATAACGAGCATCAAGCTTTTCAGATGCCAAAGTGAACAATAAATCACCTGCTTCTACAGCCTCACCCGCTTTAACGTGCTGTGTGTGCAACCTACCCGTTTCTCCCGCAAACACCTGTGCCTGACTAGGCACCCATACAACGCCTTCCGCTCGAGTACTTGAAGGCAGTGGTAGAAAGGTAATCGTAATGACAATGGCTGCTACCGCACCTGCACTCTTCATTATTACAGATTGTCTGTTTTGGTTGATCTCTACAGAGCTTCGCAAATAAGCAACTGCTTTGAGTGCAGGTTTGGCTAACAGCTGATACACGGCGAATGCCGCTAAGGCAAAACCGATAAAAAAATACTGCTTAGCTAAAAACAGGGCAATCGTTAGGGTGATAAACACTCGATATAAAAAAGCTGCAGCTCCAAACCCTATCAACCATTTACGTTCGCCTTTAGCAGTACATGGCGTAACAGCCGTTATTACCTTAAACGCGTAACGTCTAACTAAATAGCGATAATAGGCATTAGCCCGAGTGCCTAAATTGGGAATATCGATTAAATCTTGCAGGATGAAATAACCGTCAAATCGCAATAGGGGATTAGCGTTAAATAACAGTGTGGATAAAGTGCCGAGTACAACAATAGCAAAGGCGACGTCTCGCAGTAGGCCGGGCTCAACAACGCTCCACACAATAATCGCGAGTGCAACAGCTACAGTTTCAGCAATAATGCCTGCTGCTGCCGTGATTAAACGGTGAGATCGTTTTTCAAATAACCAAGAATCACTGGCATCCACGTAGGGAATAGGCATGAGCACTAATAAAGTAATGCCTGCTTCGTGAACGGCGCCACCCCATCGTTTAATGCATATGGCATGCGCAAGCTCATGCCATATTTTTAATAGTGGAAACAACAAGCCATACCACCACCAATGTGATGGTGAGACAGCCAGATTGCTCCAACTGTTGCGTAAGCCATCGACATTTATCCAAGCGATGAGTACTGCCAGTAACACAACGGCAACAATACTGTAAGTAAAATACCGGTTAAATAAAATCGACCAACGATGCTGATTTGTGTTTAACCAAGCGTTGGGATCAAGCAACGGAAAGCGAATCGCTAAAGGATTTCTCTTGCGCTGCTGCACCATCGAATTATGGATTTTATGCTGAGCAAACAAACGAGTGTGTTCATCTGCACCGCCCAACACAATCATGTCGGCCTGCCCTAGCAACTGTAGACACTCAAAAACCTGCAGCGCAGTAGCATCGTCGGCTTGTGCATCTTGTAACATTGCTGCTACCGTTGTTTCACCATCAAAACCATCTAACCATTGTGCAGCCGTAGCATTTAATCGAACGTGGTCGCCATTGATAGCGTTTTGCAAAAGGATCCACGGCTCGCCTCGGATCATTAGGTTTTGTCTAACAACGTTTTCAGCAAGCTTTGGCTTGCACTGCGCTAGCTGCTCCAGCGGTATTTGCGCTGTCATTGAATTAGCCCTAGCTTCCAGGCCCAGATACGCAAGCGATCAGTGACCGCGTGAGTGATAACCCATAACAGGCTTCGCGAACCTACTGAGATCTTACCGACACCAGCCATACCGGGGCGTAATGCATCTGCCTCGCCTAATAGCTCTGCTGGCACTCGAAAAATGCTTTCACCTTGTTCGGCTATAGCCACGGGTAAAACGTTTTCTAATTTGGCGTCCCACGTAACACCGGGTAATGCTGTCATACGAATTTTGGCGTCTTGGCCTTGTTCAATATAAGCAATATCATGTTCATCAACATCCATTTGCAATCGGTAGGCATCCTTGGATCCAATCTCGAACAACACATCGCCTTCTTCCACTGGAGAGCCAAGCGATTGCGATAAGTCGCCACTGAGTAGAACACCATCAAACGGTGCACGTAGTTCGCTGCGGGCAAGTTGTTGCGCCGCCAGCGCAAGCTCAGCCTCGATGCGCAAAGCATCTGCACGTAAACGACTTAAGGAGATGCGATCGTGCGATGCTAAGGCTTGAGCATATTCTTGTTCGTTTTTAAGTTTTTCGCCTTGCCATTTATCAGCCACCAGTTTGAGGTCACGGCCATCCAAAGTCGCGAGTAGATCGCCCTCCTGAACTATATCGCCGGCTCGAGCGTGCGACGACAATACATACCCTTCTTGAGCGGCAACCAAAACCTGCCGATCAGACGCCTCAATAGACGCAGTAACTGTTACGCGATGCGGCACAGGTAATAACAAAGCCGTTATCGCTAAAACACTACAAACAAAGACTAAAAGGTGTTTATCTAAAAATCGATTTTCACGCACTGACGACACCAAACCCATCGCTTCATCACGCAGCTTGCGTGGTAGCGATCGCTTACTGCGATGCAACATACCCACCATCGCAATGCAAGGTTTTAGCTCTCCACTTAGCCTGGTAATTTCAATTGGTTTTAGTGATTGTTCTTCTTGCTCAATCAATAACACCACCGCCGCACGCTGGTTTTCACAGCGATGTATCAACCCGATGATTGCAGCCTTTTTTTTCGATACCTGCAGCGCTTTGTGCGCAGGTAACACATCGGAGGATTGGTTTTCAGAATAGATAGTCGTTGCGTTTGCGATAACAACTTCATGCATCGCTTGGATAATTTGTTGCGCTGATGCCCGGCGAGAATCAACCTTAGACAAGCCTGACACAGCCAATAATTTCACTGAACTACCTGTCACTTCACCCGCGGATACGCGAGTCGTGCTAGGTAATGTCGCCACATGATTAACTAATGCCATCGCGACTGATGCAACACTGCCGTTTTGATCGAAATCAAAGATCATCTTTTGCGACAGTCTTGCCGCATCCAATTGGCTTTTCGGCGCAGTTAGCGGTTTCGGCTCGTGCGTCGATGTACTGGCTGTCCGTGGTGCAGATGACAGGCCTAACCAACGCGATGCCCACAAAGCAAGTTGCACAGTGGATTGTTTTTGGCGGATATCAAGCTGTTGACTGTCTAATAACAGCACCAACTGGTCATCCTGATTGGAACCTAACGGCATCGCCAGTGCTTCGGCACCTTCAGCTCCTGGCAGCGGGCATTGGCAAGGTTCTGCTCGTGCGACAGCTTGAGCGGCTATCGTGGATAGCCCCCTAGGTAAAGCCTGCTTTTCAGGCCAACCCGCCCGCAATTGCATATCATCAGCCGATACGATGGCAAACCAGGCACATTTTGGCAGCATTTCGCTAAGCCAACCCAGCCAAACCATTGCATGGTCAGGCGTAACCGAGCCTAACGAAACACTCGCTCGACTGGTGGGATCGCCATTTTTACGGGTATCAGCGCTTAACGCCATGTAGATAATGTCTATCTGCGGTAATTAAGACAACCGTGCAACTAACAAGCCAGCAGAACCGCTAAACTAGATGGAACGGCACCGATTAGACAGCATTAGCCCTATTCGCAAACTAAATCGATACCCAAACTCAACAATGATGAACCCAAACAAGATTCAAGGAGCCAAAACCATGCCCGAAGGGTCGCACACCGTCGCCAATCCTGAGAAAGCACGCGCCAAACCGGCAGCGCCGCAATGGGACGATATTGCTCTACTGGATCAGCAATTAAGCGAAGAAGAACGCTTAATTAGAGATTCCTGTGCCAGCTACTGCCAAGAAAAACTTCTGCCACGAGCCGTTCATGCCAATCGTCATGAGCAGTTTGATCGCGAAATCATGAATGAATTGGGTGAGCTCGGCATGCTAGGCATGACGCTTCCAGCCGAATATGGCGGAAGTGAAACCTCTTATGTGAGTTACGGTTTGGCAGCGCGAGAGGTTGAACGCGTTGATTCTGGCTATCGCTCCGCAATGTCAGTGCAATCCTCGCTAGTGATGCATCCGATTTTTGCGTACGGCACAGAAGAACAACGCAAGCACTATTTACCAAAGCTCGCCTCTGGCGAATGGGTAGGTTGCTTCGGGCTAACCGAACCCGACCATGGCTCCGACCCCTCCTCCATGATTACTCGCGCTACTAAGGTGGACGGTGGCTACGTACTTAATGGCTCCAAAAACTGGATAACTAACTCACCAATTGCAGACGTATGTGTAGTCTGGGCTAAGTCTGATGCTCACGATAATCAAATAAAGGGCTTTATTGTTGACCGCGATTGCAAAGGCTTAAGCACGCCCAAGATTGAAGGGAAATTTTCGTTACGAGCATCAACCACTGGCATGATCATGCTTAATGATGCCGAAATAGGTGAAGACAAACTCCTACCTGATGCCCAAGGCCTAGCCGGCCCTTTTGGTTGTTTAAACCGAGCTCGCTATGGCATTAGCTGGGGTGCCATGGGCGCTGCTGAAGCCTGTTGGCATACCGCCCTGCAATACACCTTAGATCGCAAGCAATTTGGCAAGCCGTTGGCAGCAACCCAATTAATACAGCGCAAACTGGCTGACATGCAAACTGACATTACGCTTGGATTACAAGGCAGCTTACGCTTGGGTCGGTTATTAGATAGTGGCCAAGCCTCGGCGGAGTTGATCTCGCTCATGAAACGCAACAACACGGGGCACGCTCTAGACATTGCACGAACGGCGCGTGACATGCTCGGCGGCAACGGCGTTTCAGATGAATACGGCGTAATAAGACACGTTATGAATTTGGAAGCCGTAAATACTTACGAAGGCACTCACGACATTCATGCATTAATACTAGGCCGTTGCCAAACTGGAATACAGGCATTCTTTTAATGGGTGCATTGCCGCAAGAACTCAAACAAGAGCTGATTGGCAAACTGAGTAGTATTGTGAGTGAGAGTCACCTGATAACAGGTGATGCCTTAAATCAGCGCTCTAGGCATTTTAACGATGCTCGGCCACCCGATGCCTTGGCCTTAGTCACACCAACATCAACTGAACAAGTTAGTGAAGTGCTGGCTGCGTGCAATGCTTTAGGGCAAACAGTGGTTACTCACGGTGGCGTGACGGGTTTAGTGGGGGGCGATCATTCATCTAGTAACGATGTTATTTTGTCGCTTGAGCGTATGAACACAATTGAGGGTATCGATGTAAAGAGCAGCACGATGACTGTTCAAGCTGGCTGTATTCTTGAAGCGGTGCAAAAAGCAGCTGCCGAGGCCGACAAGTATTTCCCCCTCGATTTGGGTGCGCGCGGTTCATGCACCATTGGGGGCAACATTGCGACTAATGCGGGTGGATTATCAGTTTTACGCTACGGCATGATGCGCAATCAAGTGCTTGGCCTAGAGGTGGTATTAGCCGACGGTACTGTCATGTCATCGCTTAATCACATGCTTAAAAATAATGCCGGATATGACCTTAAGCAGCTATTTATCGGCAGCGAAGGCACACTTGGTGTTGTGACTCGCGCAATATTGCGGTTACAGCCATCCTGTAGCAGTGTACAAACTGCTTTGCTAGCATTTGATCAATTTAGCCAAGTAACCGATACGTTAGATACATTGTCTAGCAAACTCAATGGTCAGCTCAGTGCATTTGAAATAATTTGGAATAATTTTTATCGCCTTAGCACTGAAGACGAGCTGTATTCGCATTCACCACCACTCGACAGTGATTACCCTTTCTACGCAGTGATCGAATCACGTGGCGCTGATGTTGAACAAGATGAGTTGGCGTTTAACCAAGCCTTAGAGAACCTTATAGAAGCCGGTGCTATCACTGATGCAACCATTGCACTATCAAACCAACAAGCCCGACAAATTTGGGAAGTGCGAGAAAACGTTGAATGCACCAAGCAGTTTGGTGCTAGGTTTCGCTACGACATTAGTCTACCGATAGCGAGTATGGATCAGTATATTAAGGATCTAGAGGCTGCACTACTTAAACAATTACCCAATTTAATTTTCGCCGTTTATGGCCATATAGCTGATGGGAATTTGCATCTGCAGATTTCACCGCAAGATGAAGCTTTGACTGCCAACGCGGAACAAACAACGCAATTACATGACGAAGTAAACCAATTGGTGTACCAACCACTACAGGCTTTGGGTGGGTCCATTTCAGCTGAGCATGGTATCGGTACAATAAAGAAAGCTTATCTCCATCTATCTAAGACAGCTGTAGAAGTATCGATTATGAAAACATTGAAACAGTCCCTTGATCCTAAAGGCGTGCTTAATCCAGGAAAAATTTTCGACTAACTAATTACCTGACAAAGAACCTGTCATCCCCGCGAAGGCGGGCTAGGCGCCCTCCGGGGTGGACCCATGCCAATCGAAATAAACAAGCTAACCCAATAAATCACACCGCCCACACCGAAAAAAACAACTAACTAAGAAACCCACCACCCCCACATGCTACAAATCCTTGAAATGGTCACCCCCCTATTCGGGCTTATATTGCTGGGATACATCAGCGGACGCATACAAAAAATCACACTAGATGGCCTAGCGTGGATGAATTTTTTCATCGTGTATATCGCGCTGCCACCACTAATTTATAAACTACTGGCACAAACACCACTAGAAGAATTCCGTAACGCCAGCTTTTTACTAACAACATCACTCTCTACCTTCACCATTTTCTTTTTGTGCTTTTTTATCGCCAAGTTTCGCGAGCAAAACACAGCAAATTCAACCGTACAAGGCTTCGCAGGCGCATACGGCAACATTGGTTATCTTGGCCCACCGTTAGCATTGGCTGCATTTGGTCCTGAGGCCGGAGTACCCGTTGCGTTGATTTTTTGTTTGGACAACACGATGCACTTTACGCTCGCACCGTTACTTATGGCGGTAGGCAATGATAAACGCCCTCACCTACTCGCTATGCTGCTTGGCATTATCAAAAAAATAGTAACCCATCCTTTTATTTTGGCGACAATAGCAGGCATTGCATCTGCCAGTGTGCAATACCAACCACCTGAAGTGTTTGATAGCTTGCTCACGCTATTAGCACAAGCCGCCGCACCATGCGCCTTATTTGTGATGGGTGTTTCCGCAGCGTTACGCCCACTGAAGCGTGTGCCACCAGAGCTTATTTATTTAGTCCCCATCAAATTGGTCGTTCACCCAGCGTTAGTTTATCTACTGCTCAAACAGATGCCCGACTTGCCCAGCGCATGGTTACATGCCGCCGTACTCATGGCCGCACTGCCGGCAGCTACCAATGTATTTGTGATAGCTCAACAATATGATGCTTGGGTAGAACGCGCATCCAGTACGGTAGTTGTTTCAACGTTCTTTTCGATAGTAAGCTTAACGCTTTGGCTTTATTTGCTGAGTAATGGCTTGCTATAAGGTTCAGCAACACAGGTTAACGCCTGCAATGCTTGTCTGGTAAGCCTCACAGTTAACTCAGAGTCGATCAGCACCCCACTGCAAGACGACGACGAGACAACGCTTGGGAGACACCTAACAAAACCACTAACAGCATCAAGCAAAACAACCCCATGTATCTAAGCTGCTGATCCAACTGCACTCCGTTATCAATGAGTACGCCAGACACACCCGGACTCAAGGCTGATCCAAGCACCATACTCGCTGTTGCAATAGAGCGGATGGCACCAAGATTTTCAGTGCCGTAGCTTTCAGCCCAAATAGCACCGAAAACAATATTTGAAATGCCATAGCTGATGCCCAGTAATGTCATAAATAAAAACGCTATAACCGGGGCGTCAAAATAGGACAATACAAAACAGGCAGCTGACAAGGGCAATAGATAAAACGGTAAACCACGCGTAGCGCTAAATCGATCAACGGCAATTCCTGACAACATGCCAACAAACATATTTGCCAGCGCTAAACAAACAAACGCTGAAGCTAAGGTTTCAGCTGACCACTCTTTCACCTCTCTTAAGTGCACCTGCTGAAATAACACTGATGTACCAATAAACGATGGCGTTAACACTGCTAGACAAATTAGATAGAACGCCCAATCACGCAACACCTGCGCAAAGGGCCAGCTGGGCATATCACTCGATTTTGTATCAGCGGCGGCTCGAGGGGTGCGATCTTTTTGTAACAGAGTCATAAGTAACGGTAGCGCTACCAGTAGCAAAACCGTCGCAAATATGTACCACTGTTTTTGCCAGCTAACCCAAGAACTTAAACCAACCAAAACAAGCGGTAATAAGCCATCGCCTAATTGATGCCCCAAGGTACAAACAGCTATGGCACGGCCGCGCTCACGCGAATACCAACGCCCCATCGCAGTGACCGCAATATGAGACATCATGCCTTGGCCAAGTAACCGCAACAGGTAAATTGTGAGCAAAAGTACAGGCACGCTGGCCGCGTTTGCCATGAATAGGCAAGCAATGCTCAAACCCGAAGCCGTGATAGCCGCCATGCGCCTCACAGACCAAATATCCACCGATTTGCCTATGAAAACCAATGATATAGCGCTTGCCAGTGTAGCTATCATGTACACCAAGCCAAAATCACCATGGCTTAGGGATAGCGCACCACGCAATTCTGCGGAATAAAAACCGATAAAAAAAGTTTGCCCAAAACTAGAACAAAACGTCAACAGTAGCCCGGCTAAAAGCCAACGCGCATTACTGGCGATAAATGCCTGAAAAGTCACAAAGATCGAATCGCGTTGACAGATTGGCTGCTGAGAGTACAACAGCTGCGAATTTGGCGCTATAATAACCGGATTGATCGGGGCAACTCGTGAAAATCGCTACTTCAACACGAGTGCACCCAACCAAAACCTGTTATCCAATCGCATCTTAGAGCGTTGCTCGATCAAGGTGCTACACGGCTATTTGCCCGAGAGAATTAATACGTGAGTCAAAACGACACAGAACAACAACTAAGAATTTGGAAAGACCTCGCTATCAGTAAGCAGATGCTTATGAACGAGGCAGCGACGGCCCTTAAACTTAAGGACGACTTCACTGCAGAAGATCTAAAAACCTCGCTAGAAACCGCTGTCAAGCGAGCCAAAGAAGCTGACGCTGACATGGCCAACACACGCGAGCAAGCACAAAAAGAAATCGACGCAAGCCTTGTTTCTATTAAAAAGGCTGACAAAGCGCGTACTGATGCTGAGGCTCAACGAGATGAAGCAATAAAATCTCAAAAACTGGCTGAACAACAGCTTGCCAATGGTCGTGCCGACAACGCAGAAGCCTTGAAAAAAGTTAAGCGTCAAGTCGAAGAAAAGCAAAGAGAACTCAAAGCGATAAACACAGCATTAGCTGACACGCCTGACAATATCGTTAAAAAACTCAAAACACTCAAAAAGCAAAAGCTTGACGAAGCGACTGGCCGCAAAAGTGCGGAAGATGCTAATCGTGTGCTGAAGAAAGAAACAAAAGCGCAAAAAGAAGAGCTTGAAGAGCTACGCACGCTATCTGAGAGCAGCGCCACCCTACTCGCAGCCTATCGCGAGCTACGTGAATTTGCTGATAAAGCCAAGAAAGCGGGCGGTGATGACTTAGGTGACATCCCAACTATCGACGCAAGCGTCCTAGCTGATATCGAATCAGCCACCGCTAACGAAGAAGAAGAAACAAAAGAAGCAGCAACTGCGTGAATACGTTTGTCCGCGCTGTTGCGCGGGCATTCTTCTCTGGAGCATCGCTCGCGGCCACCCTGCTCGCAACGACCCAAACCGCCAGCACCCAAACCGCTACAACACTCTCTGCAGCCTTGCTTAAGCACCGCACTTGGGCAAGCGTCATCGTTCTCGCCAGCTTAAGCGCCTGTACTGTAGCGACATCGAACAGCCTAACGTTTACCAATCCACCTGCCACAGATCAACTCCTGCCAACAGGCCAACGCTTTTTTGCTTGTGACAAAATCAGCGGCGCACGCTACATGGCGTCAACGGGATTTATGATTGCAGGCTGCAAGCGTTTACAACCTGATAATCAAAATAAGTACCGCGTAAACGAGATACAGCGGATCGATTTGCCTGAAGGGGAAATGTGGCAAATACAACTAATTGGGCCTGAAGGCCTACTATGGATGCCCTTACCTTGGCATGACTGGGCTTAGCAAAGTCAATTCATTGGTCTATTCTTAAGGGTCTGTCTTCAGATCTCAGAAGGATAAACATGATCCGCTCAGCCCAGATTGTTTGTCGTTTGTTGGCCATAACTGCATTTTTGAGCTTATCGGCCTGCAATCGCTCAGACACTTCCACCCCAAAAGTTGAAGGCTCTGAAAACCTGCCAATTCTCGACAGTACTACAGCTGTGATCGGCGCGAGCGAGATCCCGTATCCGGTTTACCCTAACGGGACTAAGTATCGTGTAGGTGGCGAGAATGGTTTGAAGATCGTGGTATTCAAGACCAATGACCCATTTGAAGAGGTGGATAAATTTTATAATGGCGAAGCGTCAGAAGACGGCATGGCTCGCTTAACCGCGATGAATGATTACGTCCGATACAGCCCCAATGGAGGCGACGTCGATCCATGGGCCACCCACCTGCCCGGAATTGTTATACACAAGTTTGAGAATGACGCTCAACGGCAGGCTGTTGGCGCGGATACTAGCGCTGCGACCAACATCATAATGAGCTTTTAGGCTCTAAAAGCTCGGCTAAGGACACATCAAGCGCGATACTGACGTTGCGCAGTAAACCGATAGACATATTGCCCTGGCCGCTCTCCAGTTGCGCTAAATAGCGCTCTGACACATTAGAGCGTTGCGACAATACACGGCGGGACATGCGGGCCAGATCTCGCTGCTTTCGCACACGACCACCTAATACTGATAAAAATTCAGACTGTGAGTTTACTTTAGTAGCAAAACCACCCAATTGTTCAGACATAGCTAGCCTCCCTTGGCCGTAGCGGTGACAATATGCCTCATGGTGGCTAGATACCCAGATAACGCTCCTTTACATCAGTCGACGACTGTAGAGCAGCGCTATCACCTTGCCAAACTATGCGGCCTTTCTCGATGACGTAATGACTGTCAGCTACAGTTAACAAATCGGTAAGATTCTTGTCTACTACCATAATTGATAGGTTGGTCGATTTTAGACCAGCAAGACATTGCCAAATTTCCTCTCGCACCTGTGGCGCTAAGCCCTCTGTAGCGTCGTCTAGCAGCAATAAACGCGGATTAGTTAGCAATGCTCTGCCGATAGCTAACATCTGCTGCTCACCACCACTGAGCAGGTTTCCGGGGGAATTAAGTCGCGGGGCCAAACCTGGAAACATTGCTAGTACTCGTTCTAGCGTCCACAGTTCTGCGGCGTGGTCATAGTTTGGCGCACGCTGCGTAGCAATCAGGTTCTCACGCGCCGATAAATTAGGGAAGATTTGCCTGCCCTCGGGCACAAGGGCAATACCCGCTTGGGATATAAGATGCGCTTTTGCGCCAATTATCGATTGGCCAGCAAATTCTAGCCCGCCCGCCATAGGCGCAATATTGCCCATCACGCAATTCAATGTGGTGGTTTTGCCCATGCCGTTGCGCCCGAGCAGGCTAACGATTTGTCCTGGCTCGACGCTAAGCGACACATCAAAAAGCACCTGGCTTTCACCATATCCAGCTTGTAAGCCATTAACCTTAAGCATACTCATACGGATGCTGCGCCTAAGTAGGCTCGCTGCACTTCAGGGTTGCCACGCACCTCCGCTGGCAGCCCTGTAGCGATCAAGCGCCCATAAACGAGAACACTGAGCTCATCTGCTAAAGCAAACACGGCGTCCATATCATGCTCAACCAACAGCATCGTGACCTCACCCTTTAATGATTGCAGCAGCTCAACCATAAGCGCGGACTCCTCTCCACCCATACCAGCCATAGGCTCATCAAGCAGTAATAATTTTGGCTTAGCCGCCAGCACCATCGCTATTTCCAGCTGACGCCTTTCCCCATGTGACAAGGAGGCCGCTGAAGTTGCTGCACGGGAGGACAAACCAACACGTGCTAAAGCTTCGCCTGCCTGCTGTTGAAAGGTTTTGTTTTTAGAAACTGGGCGCCAAAAACGGTATGAATGCCCAGCCACTGCTTGCGCTGCAAAGGCGACGTTGTCTTGCGCACTAAATTCAGGAAACACCGATGTAATTTGAAAGGTGCGTGATAAGCCGCGCTGTACTCGCTTAGCAGGCGGCATTGAAGTGATGTCCTGATCGTATAAAAACACCGTCCCGCTATCGGATTCAAGCAAACCGCATAGCTGAGATATAAGTGTTGTTTTGCCAGCTCCGTTAGGACCTATGAGCGCATGTAAACTACCTTGCTTAACGCTCAAATCAAGGTTATTGGTGGCGATAATGCCACCGAATGATTTGGTCAGCCCCATCGTGCTTAAGGCGCTCATGATTGCTTATCTCTACGCAGCATACCGATGATGCCACCACGTCCAAATAAAACAACCAATAACAAGATAATGCCAAACGGCAGGTGCCAGTAGATACTCCAACGGGACAAAACAAACTCCAGCAAAATAAACAAACTACTGCCTACCAGCGGGCCTAATATATGTTGGCTACCGCCTAAAATAATCATGAACATGAGCTCACCTGAGCGTGACCACTCAACCATATCAGGTGAAATAAACAACGAAAAGTTTGCCATCAAGGCACCGGCATAACCTGCAATAACACCCGCCATAACATAAGCTAGTAATCGGTATTTGAACGGATTAACACCTGATGCCAAAACACGAGTTTCGTTTTGTTTAGCAGCCTGCAACACTCGTCCAAATCGCGAATGCTGTAAGCGGTGCACCACATACAACACCAGTAGTAATGAACCAAAACAGATACCGTATAGGTGTATTGGATTATCCAGTAACAGTGGTGGAAATTCAGAAGGCGAGTAAACCGACAAGCCATCATCTGCACCGTACTCCTCGAGTGATATCAAGGCGTAATAAATCATTTGACTAAATGCCATAGTAATCATGATGAAGTGCACACCACGCGTACGCAAACTAATGGCGCCCGTTACTAACGCAAATAGTGCGCTTACTAGAATCGCCAAAGAAAACTGCCACCAGCCGTTATAACTTGCTAACCATTCCGCACCACCCATTGTTGCGTAATGCACCGGTATACCAACAGCATAAGCACCTAAGCCCAAGTAGGCTGCGTGTCCAAATGACGGCAAACCTGCCACGCCAAGTAGTAAGTACAAGCTGGTACCAGCAATGGCAAGAATAACCAAGCGCGTAAAGATATCGATCCAGAAAATTTCACCAGCATAAAATAGCGCAACAGGCACCACTGCCAGTACGACTAAAAATATTGCTCCCACAAAGATGGACGTTTTAGATGAGGCTTCCATTAGCGTAATTTTGGCGGAAACAAACCAGCTGGTCGCAAGCTTAAGATGATGGCCATAAGCAGGTAAATGAGCATCGCGGATACAGCAGGCGCTGCGGTTTCGGCAGTTTCCGCCGGCATGATCATCATAAATATTTGATCAAGGAAGGCACGCCCAAAGGTATCGATCATGCCAATAATAATAGCGGCGACAAACGCCCCTTTGATCGAACCAATACCGCCGATGATGACCACAACAAATGCAGTGATGATAATGTCATTGCCCATACCGATAGATGCCTCAGTGATAGGCGTTATCAAAATGCCGGCAACACCTGCTAAGGCTGCCCCCATACAAAACACAGCGGCAAACAAGCTGCCAACATCAACACCTAGATTACCCAACATACGGCGATTGGATGCACCCGCCCGAATCAACATGCCAGTGCGAGTATGATTAACTAGCCAATAAAGACCTAAAGCGACCAACAAGCCAACACCGATAATTAAGATGCGATAAGACGGTAAGGTGACGCCACCCAATGCAACCTGCCCCTGTAGCAATGGCGGTAAGGCGATGGCTAAACCAGCTGGCCCCCAGATCATATGAACTAAAGTGTCGGCGATAAGAATCAAACCAAATGTTGCGAGGAGTTGATCGAGATGATCACGCGTGTAAAGCTGCGAAATTATCCCTTTTTCAATAACCCAAGCAACGATGAGTACGCCAATAATCGCTGCAAAAAAACCAAGCGTGAATGAGCCTGTGTAGATGGCAACGGTTGCGCCAAAAAACGCACCGAGCATATAGAAGGAGGCATGCGCTAGATTGATTAAATCCATGATGCCGAAGGTTAGAGTTAACCCCGCTGACAACAGAAACAACAACACACCTAGCTGCAGGCCGTTAACGGCCTGCGTTATCAGAAGAACGATATCCATTACGAAATGCGCTACCTTACGTGCCGCATTTTTCGATCAAGGATTTACATACTGCATGAAGCCGCGTAGGTATCTTGGTGCTTTTCAAACACTGTTTTGGTGATTTCGGTCGTCCAATTACCGTCGGCATCTTCCACAACCTTACGAGCATAAAAATTTTGGATTGGCATATGGTTGTTACCAAATTCAAAATCACCCCGTATCGAATCAAAGTTAGCTTTTGCTAATTCATAACGAACCGCAGAAGTACTAGAAAAATCTCCGTCTAGTGCATCAGCTGCTGATTTGATTAGATTCATTGCATCATATGATTGCGCAGCATAGAACGACGGGTATCGGCCATACTTTTCACGAAAGCCTGCAACAAATTTTTGGTTGGCAGGATTATCCATCTCTGGACTCCAGAACATGGACATCTCAGAACCTAAAATACCAGTCATGTTGGCTTCTTGTAGTTTGGGCAATGACAATGCATCAACAGTAAACATGGTGTATAGCGGCATGGTGTCAGCAAGGCCTGCTTGTTGGTATTGTTTGATAAACGCACCACCCGCCTTGCCTGGGTAAAACACGGCAAGACCTTCTGCACCAGACGCTTTTGCCTTGGCTAGTTCTGCAGAGAAATCCAGCTGAGCATCTGCCCCCCACTTAGTCAGATCTTTACCAATGATCTCGCCTTTGAAGGTTCGCTCAACACCTGCAACCATATCTTTTCCCGCAGCATAGTTTGGCGCCATCAAGTAAAGCGACTTTACATCGCGTGCGTTGAGCAACTCACCCAATGCCATCGGTGTTTGATCATTTTGCCACGACGTTGAGAAGAAGTTTGGATCGCATAACTTACCCGCGATGGCTGAGGGCCCCGCATTAGCACTAATGATCACCTTGTCAGCTTTTAGCGCTGAACGATAAGACGCCATTAATACATGCGACCAAATGTAGCCTGCAATAATATCAACGTTATCCTCTTTGATGAGTTTGTCGGTAGCTTGCTTACCCGTGGCAGGTTTGAAACCATCGTCTTCAAACAGTACAGTGACGGGCTTACCACCCATAGTGTTATCCATATGATCGAGCGCTAAGTTAACGGCGTCGCGCATATCGTTACCGATAACAGCACCACCTGTGGTCAAGGTGGTAACGAATCCAACTTGTATTGCGTCGTCAGCTGCCATTGCAGTTGTGCACAGTGATGCGGAAGCCAATAAGGCTACGGCTAATTTTTTCATGAACTCAAATCTCCAAGCAATTAAGGCTGCGCCCACGATGGCGACACAGTACCAACATGACACCACTATATGACATTTTATTGAAATTCGGAATAGCTAGGAACGCCGTAGCACACGACTGGTAGACAGATCCAGTGCTGCTAAGGCTGTGCAGGCCCTTACAAAGACGAACTTATTACTCGTTTAAGCGGCGTCGAGCGTCTTCTAGCGCCTCAGAGGGCTCTGGAGCGGTTATTGTGGGTTTGCTTGAAATAAGTCGCCATCCACCAATTATGGCGAACAACAGCAACACAAACGGCCCAAACCACAAGAGGTACGTAACCCTTTTTACCGGTGGCCGGTACAGAACGAAATCCCCGTAGCGTGCAACCAAGTAATCAGCAATTTCATCACGGCTCTGCCCGTTGATAACCGCATCGTAGATTTCATTACGTAAGTCTTGAGCGAGATCAGCGTTGGAGTCTGCCAAGTTTTGGTTTTGACATTTTAAGCAACGAAACTCTTCAGTCAAGCGAAGGTACAACGCAGCCTGTTCATCGCTATCAAACTTCAGCACAGTTTCAGCTGAATGCGCGCTGCTGGCAGGCATTAGCAGAACAAATAGCATCACACACACTTGTATGAGCAGCACGTGAACGACTGTTTGTTGTTTTCGATTAACCACTACACCTGCTCGGCTTTTAGTTGTTCAATTAGTGGGAGTAAAATGGTATTGAGATCTTCTTCGCTAATTGGGCCAATGTGCTTGTAACGCACCACACCTTTTTTATCCATGATGAACGTTTCCGGGACACCGTACACACCATAGTTAATTCCAGTGCTACCTTGTTGATCAAACACCACAGTATCAAACGGATTGCCAAAACGATTAAGCCACGACCGCCCATCATCAAGTACATCTTTATGATTGAGCCCAACCATTGTTAAGCCTTCAATTTTGTTCAGCTTTTCAAGTTCTGGGTGTTCGGTTATGCAGGCTCGGCACCAGCTCGCCCAAACATTAAATAACCACACTTCCCCCGTAAAACTTTCAGGATTATATTCGGATGAATCAAAAAGCGACTGCAACTGAAACGTCGGTGCCGGCTTATCAATTAGCGGTGAAGGTAACTCACTAGGATCCAGACTCAACCCTCGAGCAAGAAACCCGACCAAACCGAAAAACAAAATTAGCGGGATATACTTCCACATTAGCTCGCTGCTCCTGTCGCGGCTCCAGTTGCAACCTTGGTGTTACGGGCACGCTTTTGTGTGGTAGCTGCCACTCTATAACGACGATCAACTGCAGCTAGCAATGCGCCTAAAGCCATAAACACAGTTCCAAACCAGATCCATCGTATAAACGGCTTGTACTGCAAACGAATACTCCATTCATTGTTACCTAGGTGCTCACCTAGCGCAATAAATAGGTCGCGCGTTAAACCACCATCAATGCCAGCTTCTGTCATGGTGTCGCGTCGCACGTTATAAACCCGCTTTTCTGCTACAAGTGTGGATACGGAGTTTTGTTCTTTAGTGATAACGAAGGTGGCTTGCGCCGCGACATAGTTAGGGCCCCGCACCTCATCAATGCTTTTAAAGCGAAATTCATAACCTGCAAGCTCGTGCGTTTCGCCTATTCCCATGCGTACCGTTTGTTCATCGGCAAACATACTGGTGAGTGCCACACCCAACGTAAACACGCCCATACCAATATGCGCAATGGTCATGCCCCAAAAGGCCGCGGGCGTATGCATAGCCGCAGATAATCGATTGCGTTTATTACGCAAACGGTAGTAAACACCGTACAAGCTACTAGCCGCTACCCATATCGCCAAGCCAATAGCAGCTGCAGCAGTAATTTTGTATCCATCAAATTGAGTAGCGAGGATAGCACCGGCAATCAGACTCAAGATAACCAGCGCAAGTAAGGTTGTTTGCCTGCCCTTTAATTTATCTTTTTTCCAATTTAACAAAGCACCAATACCCACCACCATGATCACTGGCAACATAAGCGGCACAAACACGGCATTAAAATACTGTGGGCCGACTGAGATTTTGCCCATATCCAGCGCATCTAAAAATAGCGGGTACAAGGTACCGAGTAATACGGCTGCACAGGCCACTAATAACAAAATGTTGTTTAGCAGTAACGCAGACTCCCGAGACACTAATTCAAAATTTGCCGTGCTCTTGAGCTTGTGTGATCGCACAGCAAACAACAACAAAGACAAGCCGATAGTAATAACCAGAAAATACAGTATGAATTTGCCTCTGGCGGGATCTGATGCAAAAGCATGCACTGATGTGAGCACGCCAGAGCGCACGATAAAGGTACCCAGCAAACTTAGTGAGAAGGCCAGCACAGCCAGCAGCACCGTCCATGCCTTAAAAACGCCGCGTTTTTCAGATGCCGCTAACGAGTGTATTAATGCGGTACCTAACAGCCAAGGCATAAACGATGCGTTTTCGACCGGGTCCCAAAACCACCAACCGCCCCATCCAAGCTCGTAATAAGCCCAATAGCTGCCCAGTGCAATGCCTAAGGTTAAAAACATCCAAGCAATGTTTGTCCACGGGCGCATCCAACGTAGCGTTGCTGAATCGAGCTCGCCCCCTAACAAAGCCGCGACCGCAAACGCAAACGCAACCGAGAAACCCACGTAGCCCATGTACAACAATGGCGGGTGCGCGGCCATACCAATATCTTGCAGCAACGGATTAAGCGAAGCTCCATCAACAGGTATCGGGAATATACGTTCAAACGGATTAGAGGTTAGCAACACGAACAACATAAAGCCGATGCTGATCATGCCAAGGACGGATAACACACGTGACAACAAGACGGCCGGCATATGTTTGCTAAAGATAGCCACTGCGCCAGTCCAGATAGCCAATACCCAAACCCACAGCAATATCGAACCTTCGTGCCCACCCCAAACGCCAGAGATTTTATAAATTAATGGTAGCTGCGTGTTGGAAGTGTTGGCTGTGTAAAGCACACTAAAATCATTGGTAATGAATGTGCTGGTTAGCGCAAGGTAGGAAATAGTTACCATGAGCAATTGCAATAATGCGGCAGGCCTAGCCAGCGCCATCCATTGTGGCTGCACAATAAAACTGCCAATCAATGGCAACACAGCCAGTACGACCGCAGCGCATAGCGCAAGGATTAACGCAAACTGACCAATTTCAGCAATCATGGATTTACCACCGTGGAGCCGCCGTAATTGGCAGCTGTGCCTGGCATCTTACCCGCCTTCTTTAAGGCATCGGCCACTTCGGGCGGCATATAGTTTTCATCGTGTTTAGCCAAGACTTCTGTGGCGACAAACAAGCCTGAGCTGTCGAGGCTACCCATAGCAACAATACCCTGCCCTTCACTAAACAAATCAGGAAGGATCCCTTCATATATTACGGGCACTTTGTTGGCCGTGTCAGTAAGCTGAAATTGCGTGGTAAGGCCTGTATCGCCTCGCTCAACGCTGCCCTCCACTACCATGCCACCTATACGAAACCGGCTGCCTTCTTTAACCTTACCGGCAATAATATCGCTTGGTGATTGAAACAACATGATGTTTGAGTTAAACGCCTTTAACAAAAATATGACGGCAACGGATACACCTACTAACATAGCTGCCACTAATAACAATCGTTGTTTTCGTTTAGGTGTCATGATTAGCGCCTTGTCTCGGCCAACTTAACGGCGCGTTGTTTTTGCTTATTCAATTGGCTACGACTCCATAACACGTTCACTAACAACACAAGGAATGTCACGCCGAAGGATGTCCATACGTAGGTGGCGTAACCACCCATATCCAAAAATGTAAGAAACTCAGACACGATTATTGGCCACTAGTTCGGCTACCCATGCTGTGCGCCCTTCCCGTTGCAATATGCCCGTTTTCACTCGAACCATCAATTGATGAAAATACAAAAGCTGAAACCCAGCCACCATTAATAACAAAGGCCTTAGCATACTAATATGCATGGAAGGCTTATCCAGCTTGCTGATCGTGGCGGGTTGATGAAGTGTGTTCCACCATTCAACCGAAAAATGAATGATCGGAATGTTAACCACACCAACCACCGCAAGGATGGCAGCAGCTCTTGCTGCAGTTTGTGGTTGCTCAATACTTGAGCGCAAAGCCATGTAACCCAAGTAGATAAAAAGAAGTAATAATTCAGAAGTTAAACGAGCATCCCATATCCAATAAGTGCCCCACATCGGTTTGCCCCAGAACGCGCCAGATACCAAGGCGATCAATGTAAACGATGCGCCAATCGGGGCCGATGCCCAGGCAACGATATCAGCTAGCTTCATTCGCCAAATTAAAAACACAGCGCTGGATGTGGCCATGACCATATACACAAACATCGACATCCACGCGCTGGGGACATGAACAAAAATAATTCGGTAACTATCGCCTTGCTCATAATCAGCCGGCGCAACCACCAAGCCTAAGTACAGACCCACCAAAATGCAGACAGCGGCACCAAAGCCAAACACGGGCGCAAGCCAGCTTGCCGCTCGATAGACAAACGGAGATGAACCAAATAGGTGGATCCACTTAAACACGATAATTAGTACTCAAAGCCAGCTTCCATTTTAACTTGAAACGCGTGAACGCGCAGACAAGGATCAACTCACGTGAACCCACGATCAGCCCGCAGAAACAGCCACTCGCAATGCAGCAGCTGTAGCCAATGGTGCCAGCGACAAGGCCAGAGCCAGCAACGCCACTAGTAGGCTTAAATGGCCACCTACCGGCATTTGCATGGCTGCAGCCTGCACCGCACCACTACCAAAGATCAGCACCGGCACGGTTAATGGCAACACTAATAGGGACATTAAAATCCCTCCGCCGTTCCCGACTGTTGCCGTTAATGCAGCGCCGATTGCCCCTACTAATATTAGGGTTAGCGTGCCCAATAACAGGCTGAGCATCAAAACGGGTATAGCGCTATCAGGAAGATGCATAAGAATAGCAAGCAATGGGGACACCAGTAGCAGAGGTAATCCACCCAGCAGCCACCAAGCAAACACCTTGGCCAGCACCACGACGCTCAACGGTTGTGCCGACAATACAAATTGCTCGAGGCTGCCGTTGTGAAGATCATCATAAAAAAGTGATTGCAGTGACAACATGACTGAGAGCAGTGCACTCACCCAGATAATACCCGGCGCAATGATCGACAAGGTATTCGGCCCTGGCCCAACACCCAGTGGGAATAATGTAATAACGATAATAAAAAATAGGATCGGGTTTAGCCACTGCCCCGGCGAGCGAATCGCGACGGATAATTCGCGAGACAGCAGTGAACGAAATAAACCGAACAAACCGATTGATAGGGGTTGGCTATCCGTGGTCATTTTGCATCAACCCAATCATCCAACGAATAAATCGGGCCACTCAAATTTTTACTTAGCGGTTGATGTGTCGTGAGTACAGTCACCCCGCCACGTTCACTATGTGCTTGCAACTGATTGGCCACCCAGTCCCTACCCTGTTGATCGAGCGCCGTGAGAGGTTCATCTAATACCCAACATCGAGTATGCGGCATTAAAGCAAGCCTAGCCAACGCGACGCGTCGCTGTTGCCCTGCAGAAAGATGCCCTGCAGGAATATCCGCGATAGGCAAAATTGCCAAGGCATTAAGCACCGAATCAATTTCACTTATTACGCCATTACCCATCTTGCATGCCAGTTGCAAATTCTCCACAGCGGTGAGTTGAGCATGCACTCCCGGACGATGCCCGATATGCAGCAATCGTTCATTAAACGTATCGCGTTGTTTTGACAGGGGTACTCCACACCAAAGCACTTCGCCTTCATCGGCTAATGCTGCGCCACACAACACACGCAGCAACGTTGTTTTACCACTGCCATTCGCACCAGCAATTTGCGTGACCTCACCCGCTTTAGCTTGCAATTTGATTCTATCAAGCAGAAGCGTATCTCCGCGCCAGACGGTAATATCTAGCGCTTCGAGACTTTCAAAACCGGCGTCGTTGTTAGTCGTATCAGTTGTCACGCGTTGCTCATTCTGCCTCGGCTTGTGCTAACGCCATAAACACACCGTCGCTGTAAACACCTAATTGGCCTTCGTTTGTTTCGGCTAATTCGGCCATTTGGTAATACACGCTACGGTTCATTAACGCTCTTAATCCGTTTCTTACTTCTATATAGGGGGAAGGATCGGCCTCTGTATGGCTATATTCAATAACAATTCGATGAGCAGCGTCAGCAACAACCTCATCACCCATATTGGTGGTAAAGGTCAATTGTGGCTGGCTATCGTGCTGCGTCACCCTCAGCAACACCGCAATAAACGGAGCATCCTCCACGTCAATGCGTAATCGTTCAGCAGGCGTAACCAGATAATAGTCGTCATCATCTTTACGCAAAATTGAGGCAAACATACGTACCATACGCATGCGCTCGATTTTAGACTCTTGATAAAACCAATCGCCGTTGCTGGCGATCCTCATACGGCTTTCACGCGTTTGCTCTGGATGCCATTTGTGTACTGGCGGCAATGGATGTTCTTTGAGCACAGCTTGTAGATCTTGCAGTACTGCTGTTGGTGCGTCATCCATTGTTAATTTGTGCCTTCATCTGATGTTGCCATTGTTACCAATCGCTAGGATTGTAACTGAGCAATGTTCTTAAATAGGTTCAAGGCGTCTGGATTGGCCAAAGCTTCTATGTTATCGATCGACTCACCATGCACAATTTTACGCACCGCCAGTTCGACAATTTTACCACTACGCGTGCGCGGTATATCGGTAACCTGTACAACCTTAGCAGGAACATGTCGAGGCGTTGCGTTATTACGAATAGTGCTTTTAATTAAATCAACTAGCTGATCATCAAGTTGCAAGCCTTTACGTAAGCGCACAAACAACACAACTCTGACATCCCCCTGCCACTGCTGCCCAATCACTAATGATTCGACCACATCGTCAAGGCTTTCCACTTGGCGATAAATTTCAGCAGTGCCAATGCGCACGCCACCTGGGTTTAATACGGCATCAGAGCGGCCGTAGATCACCACGCCGTCGTGTTCAGTGGTAGCAATGTAATCACCGTGACACCATACACCAGGAAACTTATCAAAATAAGCTGCGTGGTATTTACTACCATCGTCATCATTAAAAAAACCCGTTGGCTGACAGGGAAATGGCTGGCAACACACCAGCTCGCCCTTGTCTCCAGTGGCTTGCTGCTTGCCATTGTCATCAAACACCTGCACATCCATACCTAAAGCGAGGCTTTGTAACTCACCTCGGTAAACTGGCAATGCGGGGTTACCCAGAATAAAACAAGAAATAATATCGGTGCCACCTGACATGGATGCAAGCGTAATGTCATTAGCAATATGTTGATAGACGTAATCAAAACTCTCAGGCACCAAGGGCGAACCCGTTGACAACACCGCTTTAAGCTTTTCTAGCTTGTGCGTGTTGATGGGATCAATACCCGCTTTGTTGCAGGCATCAATAAATTTTGCCGACGTGCCTAGGTACTGCATGTCAGCGCGCTGCGCAAAATTAAACACGGTGTTACCGTCGGGATAAAACGGAGAGCCATCGTATAACAGCAACGTAGCTTCTGATGCCAATGCGGTCACTAACCAGTTCCACATCATCCAACCACAAGTTGTAAAAAAGAATAAGCGCTCTCCTGCGCGTACATCAACGTGTAATTGGTGCTCTTTTTTATGTTGCAACAAGGTGCCACCCGCGCCATGCACGATACACTTAGGCTTACCAGTAGTGCCTGAACTGAACATAATAAACAGCGGATGATCAAACGGCAGTTGCGCAAATGGCAGTTCGTTTGTTTGATTATTTTCGAGCAGACTTTGATAGTTGCTCGTAATGGCTTTGGTGGCATCACCCGGCGCACCTTCATGAATAAATTCCACCATGACTATCCGCTGCAAACCCTTTATTTGCGGTGCTAACTCATCTATCAATGCACTGCTGTCATGGTTGCGGCCGTTGTAGCGATATCCATCAGCACAAAACAGTACCTTGGGTTCAATTTGCCCAAAGCGATCTAGCACACCATTCACACCAAAATCCGGTGAGCAAGAGGACCACACTGCTCCGATGCTGCTGGCAGCTAACATCGCGACAATCGCTTCAGGAATATTGGGCAATAAGCCCGCAACTCGATCACCAGCAACAACCCCTTCTGCTCTAAGTGCCTTTGCCATTGCAGCCACTTGCGAACGCAATTGAGCATGTGAAATTTCTCGCAGCGCGTTTGACTCATCAGTCGCTATTAAGGCTGGGGTGTTGTCATTACGCCGTAATAAATTTTCAGCGTAATTAAGACGAGCTTCTGGAAACCAGTTTGCACCCGGCATGGCATCGCCATTAGTGAGTACAAAATCACCACGCTTCGACGAAACAACATCGGTGAATTGCCACACTGCCAACCAAAACGCTTCGGGTTGCGCCACCGACCAAGCATGTAGCTGCGCGTAATCAGCAAGCTCTAGTGAGTGTTCTTTATTAATGGCATGACGAAACTGCTCTATCTGCGTGCTCGCAGCAGCATCTGCTGAAGGCGTCCACATGGCACTCATTACGATTTCACTCGGTATGAGGTGTCGGGCGAATCTATCGGACGAGGATTACCATCCTTATCGATCGCGACAAATGTAAATAAACCTTCGGTGACTTTTTCTTCAATCTCTTCGCGCCGTCGCCTAACCCACGTTTCTACCCTTACGGCGATGGAGGTATTACCAATATGTTGTGTCGCACAAAAACAACTGACTTCGTCGCCAACGTAAACCGGCTTATGAAATTGCATACCCGTCACGGCAACGGTGGTTACCCTACCTTGAGCAATGTAAAACGCATAGGTACCACCCGCTAGATCCATTTGCGACAAAATCCAACCACCAAAAATATCGCCATTGGCATTGGTATCGGCAGGCATCGCAAGCGTACGCAGTGACACAGGCGTAACCGATCGGTCGATGTCGATCGAGTTATCGGGGCTAGAACTTGGCATGGCTATCAGGTGTTATAGGTACGGGTATCATCCACTACTATACCGTCGGCTGGCAGCGGTGTATCAACAAAGCTGATTTCAGCCGATAATCCGCAACATTCCTTCACGGTTTCAGCTAGTTGTTCAGCGCTTGGGGCACTTAAAACCATTGGGTCGAGGTGAACTTGCAGTTCTAAGGTGTCACGATCATTTGCGCGGCCCACCACCATGCGCAGCTGTTGAATGGCGTCATGCTTGCGCCGCACCGCTTGTATTTGAATTGGGTCAACAAACATGCCCTTCACTTTGGTGCGCTGATCAGCTCGCCCCATCCAGCCTTTGATGCGGCGTTGGCTACGCCCACAAGGGCTAGGTTCATCAAGCCAAGCACTCATGTCGCCAGTCGCAAAGCGAACAAGCGGGTAATCTGGGTTCATGCGGGTAACGACCATCTCACCCACTTCATCACCTTCAACCAATTCACCCGTACCTGGGCGAACAATTTCAACGTAGAGGTTTTCGTTTAGCAACATGCCGCCATGTATCTCACCATCAGTGGCAGTCTCATAGGCAATAACACCTAAGTCTGCTGTGGCATAACATTGCTGTACGTGCACCCCAGCTTCCTTATAAGCCGCGCGCATTGCTGGAAACAATGCACCACCTGAAACCATGGCCGCCTTGATCGAGCTAATTGATCGGCCTTCCTCGGCTGCCTTGTCGAGCAGTATTTGCAGATAATCGGGTGTACCGATAAATACGTTGCTACTCATATGTTTAATGGCGTCGATTTGCTGTGTTGTATTACCAACCCCTGCCGGATAGACAACGCATCCTAATGCACGTGCGCCTTCATCCAACATAAAACCGCCAGGCGTGTTGTGATAAGAAAACGTGTTGTGCACCCGGTCACCCGGTCGTATACCGGCCGCATGCAATGCTCGCGCTGCTTGCCACGGGTCACCGCCATTGGGCTGTGGCTCCCAAACAGGCCCGGGTGACATAAACACTCTGCACCCAGACAAGTTGTTTTCATTAACAAAACCGCCGAACGGTGGCCTGCTGGTTTGCGCATCAATAATATCTGACTTGCGCAACACCGGTAACGACGCCAATGATAGCGCCGAGTTAACCGCTTTTAGATCATGCCCCTGTAAATGCTTGGCAAGCCCAGAACAATCGCTGGTAGCTTGTTGCAAGGCATTCGGTAAATTGGCAAACCATTGCTGCTGCCGGTCGGCATCTGGAATAGCATCCGAGGAGTCGAAGTAATCAGTCATAGTTGAAGAGCGTCTAGTGCAAGGATTGAGACACGCGCGCCCAATTGAGCCGTTAAGCCAACCAGCGCTTGCGTCGTTTGTAGTGTTTAACATCGCGAAAGCTACGGCGACCTTCGCCACCAACGCCAAGGTAAAATTCCTTTACGTCAGCGTTATCACGAAGCTCCTCACCCGTACCATCCAGCACGACTCTACCCGACTCTAGTATGTAGCCGTAAGTGGCATAGCGAAGTGCAATGTTGGTGTTTTGTTCTGCGAGTAAAAATGACACACCGGTGTCATTGTTGAGTTGTTTGACAATATCGAATATTTCTTCAACCAATTGTGGCGCTAAGCCCATTGAAGGTTCGTCCAACAAAATCATTGAAGGCTTTGACATAAGCGCACGGCCTATTGCACACATTTGTTGTTCGCCACCAGATGTATAGCCGGCCTGCGATGATCGTCTTTCTTTAAGGCGAGGAAAATAGTTATAAACCATTTCCATATCGCGTTTGATCGCAGCCTTTCCATCCTTACGAGTGAACGCACCAGTGAGTAAGTTTTCTTCTATAGACAGATGGCCAAAGCAGTGCCGCCCTTCCATCACTTGAATGCAGCCACGACGCACTAAGTTATTGGGTGACAGTGATTGAACTTCTTCGCCTTTAAAAATGATTGAGCCTTTAGTGACCTCACCGCGCTCAGCATGCAATAAATTGGAGATGGCTTTTAACGTGGTGGTTTTACCGGCACCGTTAGCGCCAAGAAGCGCTACGATGCCGCCCTGAGGTACCTGAAGCGACACCCCTTTTAGAACCAAGATAACGTGGTCGTAGATGACCTCGATGTTATTCACATCGAGGATCATCTCTTCAGATTGAACGTTAGGTTCAGACATAGTTGTGATTAAGTCGCGTTAACAAAAAGCGTAGCTTAGCCGCACTCTTGGCCTTTCCAATCTGGCTTGTCGGCAATGTAAGCCGCCGCTGCTTCTTCAAGCATTGGGCCAGTCACTTCAACCATAGGCTCGACTAGATCAGAAATACGCTCCCAATCGGTACCGTTCCACTGCTGCATAAATACCGAACCGGCTCCTTCGTGGTCAGAACATGAACCTTTGATCGGGCCAGTAAAGCCTGGTAGACCAAGCGCCGTTAAACGCTCTTCGTTTAGATCGATGTTTTCTAAACCAACACGCATATCAGCACCAGTAATAACTTTTTTACCCGTCATCTCTTGTGCGACCATAATGGCTTCGGCCAATATCACTGCGTTAAACATACCGCGGTTATACAATACATTACCGACATCATCAGGGGACGCAACTTTACTATTACCCTTATCAACAACATGAGTGATCATGTCTTGCACCGCTGGAAAATCAGTACCGATACCAGAAAAGTTGGCTGCTAAGTAGCCTTTACCTTCTTCGCCAACTGCCTTTAGATCGTTGTGAGAACCGGCCCACCAGTTACCGATAAATTTATCCAATGGATAACGGATTTTGATTGCTTCCTTAATGGCTGTTGGGTTCATCGCACCCCAACCCCACATGATCATCCAATCTGGGCGATCTTTTCGAACATTAAGCCACTGTGCAGACTGGTTCTGCATTTCCTTACCACCGACGGGGTATTTGGCTAATTCAAAACCCATGGATTCTGACAATTTTTCCAGCAACGGAATGGGCTCTTTTCCGTACCCAGCATCAAGGTAGATAAAACCGATTTTCTTACCTTCTGCACCGCCATTAGCGTCGATGTATTTCAAGATAGACGACATCTGGTTCCAGTAAGTTGTTGGATACACAAAGGTCCACGGGAATTTCTCACCTACCGCTGCGGCAGATAAACCATAGCCCATTGAGAACACTGGTATTTGATCAACGGGTGCCTTAGGTATAAGCGCAAGCGTGATACCTGTGGAAAGCGGGCTATAGGCCAACGCGCCATTGCCTTTGGTGGCTTCATAGCACTCGATGCCTTTTTGCGTGTTGTATGCAGTTTCACATTCTTCAACAACGATTTTAACGCCGCCAATACCACCGTCGCGCTCATTTAACATATTCAGATAGTCGGCATAACCATCAGCAAACGGAGTTCCGCCACCAGCAAATGGCCCTGTGCGATACGACAAGGATGGCAAGTACATTGTGTCTTCTGCCTGTACAACAGGCATGACACAGGCTGCAGCAATAAACATTGCGCTAGCTGCGATTAATTTTTTCGATTTCATTATCTCTCCAAGGGTAGTTACAACTATTGTTACTAGGAACTGGCATAAGGAAAAGGCCACGTGCGCAGTTTCTCTTTGCCAATTTGCCAAAGTCTTGCAAGCCCATGAGGCTCAACGATGAGGAAAAATATTATCAGTGCACCGATAATAATGGAGCTTAAATGCTCTGTGGTGGCCGCCAACATATCGATACCAAAATAGGGTGGCACAGCACGAATAATAACGGGCAGCACCCAAATAAAAGCCGCCCCCATAAAGCACCCAGTTAACGAACCCATACCACCAATAATAACCATGAATAGTATGAGGAAGGAGTGGTTAATGTCGAAAGCTTCTACTTCTGCAGAACCAAGCCAGAAGAACACCATAAGCGCACCTGCCACAC
>CALJAA010000101.1 GCA_938028465.1 uncultured Granulosicoccaceae bacterium
GTCGCCACGTATTGTGTAAACCAGTGTGTTGTCCCTATACACTTCATAAGCTTCAACTGATTGATCATCGGCAGAAGGCTGCCAGCTAAATTCAACCCAATCTGAGCCGACTAGTAGCGCTGTTAAACCTTGTGGTACGGACGGTGGGCCTGCTGAGCGATTGATGTCCTTAATAAATGGCCCTTGCAATGATAGCGTCTCTGTAAGAGTAGGGCTGTCGTTGTCACCACCAGATACGTCAATGCCGGGAGGCACTTGATAATCACTGCTGTTGGTATCGGGCGAACTGGTGTTTGACGTATCAGTATTGCTTGTATCGGTATTGCTTGTAACGGTATTGTTTGTATCGGTATTGCTTGTATCGGTATTGCTTGTATCGGTATTGCTTGTATCGGTATTACTGGTATCGGTATTACTGGTATCGGTATTACTGGTATCGGTATTCGATGTGCCAGTGCCACCATTGCTGGAGTCTGTCTCCGTTCCAGTTGCGTCAGTTGTGTCGGTGTTTCCCGTAACATTGCTGCCGTCATTTTGCGTTGTGTCGTTGCCACTATTTTGCGTTGCAGGTGCGTTGCCGCTATCACCGCCACAAGCTGTTAGTGCAAGCGTTAGTAGCGCAACAGAAGACAGCCTAGTCATTCTGCTTGTTATGCTGGTGAAAGACATTCCATTTAAGGCTAAGTCGCTAGGTAATCTGTTCGCGAAACAGTTGTCCATAATTGCTGCCGTTGTATTGTGTACGATGATGGCGACATGATATCACCCATCTATCGCAGATCAGTGTCTGATCTGGCACAATTATCAGATCACAATGAAAGGGATTGTTAAATGAAAAGCTCGGTCGTTTCACAGTTAGCTCCAACTGGGGTGCTAAGAGCTGGTATCAACATGAGTAACTTCCTGTTAGTTACTGATAAGTCTACAGACGGCCAGCCTATTGGGGTATCCCCGGACATAGCTCGTGAAATAGCAAGGCTACTCGGGGTTGATGTGCAGCTTATTTCATATCCCGGACCGGGCGAGTTAGCTGATGGGATCACTACGGATTCATGGGATATCGGTAATATTGCCGCTGAAACTGAGCGGGCCAAAACGATTCAATTTTCCATGCCGTATTGTGAAATACAGGCCACCTATTTATTACCGGCAAGCACTGCCATCAAATCATTCTCAGAGATTGATTCACCTGGTCATCGAATCGTTGTGAAACAGCGCAGCGCCTATGATCTGTGGCTAACCGAAAACCTGCAACATGCATCGTTGGTGAGAACTGACAGCGTTGATTCGGCCTATGATTTGTTTGTTAATGAGCAATTGGAAGTGCTAGCAGGGCTTCGTCCAAAATTGATCGAGCAACAAGCTCAATTGGCTGGGTCAAGACTACTCGATGAGAGCTTTACCGCCGTCCAACAGTCAATCGGCTGCGCTCATGGCAAACCAGAAGCTGCAGAATTTCTGAATGAGCAGATCAAGCAATGGATTGCCAACGGTTTCATTCAATCACTTATCGATAAACACGGAGTAAACGGCAAATTGTCGGTAGCCACTCTGTCTGTTTGAGCTATGATTGGATACAAATAGAGCAAGTTGCACCAAGGTTGTTTGATCCGATGACTACACAAATTTCCATCTTTAATGGGCCCAATCTCAACCTACTCGGGCAGCGTCAACCCGAAATCTACGGCAGCGAATCCTTACAGGATGTCGAAAACAACTGTAAGTTGCTCGCCGACTCCCTAGGCTTACAAGTCGACTTTCGTCAATCAAACTACGAAGGCAAATTAGTTGATTGGATCCAAGAAGCTCGCGGTGCATATGCTGGCATCATTATTAACCCAGCAGCTTACTCACATACCTCCATTGCTATTTTAGATGCACTTAATACATTCGACGGGCCGGTAGTAGAGGTGCACATCTCTAATATCCATAAGCGAGAAGAGTTTCGTCATCATTCGTTTGTGTCGAAACGTGCTGACGCTGTTATCGCTGGTTGTGGAACTGACGGCTACCTTATGGCACTTCAGCGCATGCAGAAGTTATTGAAGTAGGGCCTCACGTAACTCATCGTTAACTCATCTATGAAAGCTTTTCGACTGGATTCAATTGAAACATTTGTCGTCGGCAATCCACCGCCTCGTCATGGTGGCCGTTATTTTATTTTCGTTAAGCTTAAAACCAGCTGTGGCATTGAAGGCGTAGGCGAAATATATAACGCTACGTTTAGCCCAGATCTGTGCGCCTTAATGGCAAAAGATATGTACGGTCGAATTTTTGATGGCGAGGACCCGCATCATATCGAAAAGCTTTGGCATAGAGCCTATGGTGCAGGTTTTACTCAAAGGCCAGATGTTACGGTGATGGGCGTACTTAGTGGCTTAGAGATGGCCTGTTGGGACATCATCGGCAAAGCTGCCGATCAGCCCGTTTACCAATTGCTCGGTGGCCAAGTGCATGAGCGCTTGCGTAGCTACACCTACCTTTATCCAAGTACGGGTGATGTATACCCAGATCCGAACGCACCTAATGTTTATAACGATCCCGATATGGCGGCTGAGGCTGCGGTATTGGCGGTTAAGCAAGGTTTTACTGCAGTAAAGTTTGATCCGGCTGGCCCTTACACGGTTTATGACGGCCATCAACCTACGATGGATGATCTAGAGCGCTCAGAACAATTTTGTAAGCAGATACGAGCAGCCGTGGGCAGCGATGCGGATCTACTATTTGGTACGCATGGGCAATTTACGGTATCAGGTGCCAAGCGCCTTGCTCGGCGTATCGAAGCCTATGACCCACTCTGGTTTGAAGAGCCCGTACCACCTGAAAATCCTAGCCATATGGCCGCAGTGGCCAGTAGTACTTCGATACCGATCGCAACAGGTGAGCGCTTGTGCACGCGGCATGAGTTTGCCAGTGTATTAACCGCAGGTGCTGCCGGCATTATTCAAATGAACTTGGGCAGAGTCGGTGGTTTGCTTGAGGCTAAGAAGATTGCTGCGATGGCTCAAACATTTTCGGCGCAAGTTGCCCCGCATTTATATTGTGGGCCTATTGTCGCGGCAGCCAATATTCAGCTTGCTGCTTGTACTCCAAATTTTTTGATACTCGAATCCATTCGTACCTTCGATGAGTTTTATAGTGATTTGCTTGTAACGCCGATAAAATGGGAAGACGGTTATGTCATCCCGTCTTCCGAACCGGGTTTAGGCGTATCGTTAAATGAAGCCGTTGCGCTGGCCAATCCTTATTCTGGCACTGAGCTTCACTTAACGATGTCGCACGACGCTGTTTGATTCTGGGTTGCTAAGCTGAGCCTATATCATTAGTTGCGTCGTAACTGTTCTATCGTTACAGGCACGGGCGAGTTATCTGAGGTGTGACGAAAGCTAGCCCGGATACAGGGTGCAAACGTAATGGCATCTGATGGAATATCATAGCCAATAAATTCCTCTTGTACGCGTACGGCGCGATTGAGTGCAGAGTCATCTACGCCATCTGCATCAGTACAAGCAGTGATAGAGTACACATCATTAGGCTGAAACTCACGAGCTAACAAGCCAATCGCACGCTTGTTACCACGTCCCATGACGTTGGTAGTTCGATTATCGAAAATTAATACCGCGCGACGCATTCTCGTGTAATTATTAATATCGATGGTGGCGACGTTTTTGCCAAGCTGTTGAGTTCGAGCAGTTTCTAACACCATTTCTTGAGTCGTACGTTTGTCGTCCGGAGCTTCGTCGTATTCTCTCACCTGTACAGTTTTAATCACACCACTGCTATTTTCTACACCTGAAATAAACAAGTCGTTACCGCCTTGTTCAATAAATATTTTATCGTCGAGTATAACGTCAGCCGCTGCACTTGAACCGACTACCGACATCAGCGATGATGGGAATATGCCCGAGTTATTAGTGATGTATTCTCTGCGTAGTTTCACTTTTCCAATTGATACGTCGTAGTCCACTACGAAGCCAGCTTCGGTTTCAGAATTTCGTTTGCCGTAGCGTACGTAGTTAACGCCTTGATCGGCGCTGACATGCTGCACGCTATAGCCAGCTTGCTCTAGTGCACGAATCATTAGATTACCAAACGCTGTGGCTGGTGGTGATACTTGAAGCGTTGTTGTGGCGGGGTTGGTTTCAGGTAGTTGGAGCAGGGTGGATACTAAATTAGTTGATACCAGTTGCAAGTTATCCAATTCGCCCTTTGTCATTCCAGCCATTGTATTGGGTGACGCATTGATGCTCGGCAGATACGGTTCAACGTTTGGAGCTGGTGTTTGACAGCCTAGCTGTAGGGCTAGAGCGGGCATTGCCAAGCATAGTGTTGCAAATTTCGTACGAGTGTTGATCATGATTCGCTCCGCATTAGATCAACGACAACACCTCGACTTGGAAACTCTACGCCTGCAGCCTTTGGTGACCAACAAGCGTCGTCGAGAATACTACGGTTCGGTACACCCAATGTTAGTAGTTCTTCTGTTATTCGATTTGCTCTACCCAGAGCCAAGCCTTCGTTGCCGATGGCGAGCTTAGTGGTGCCATTACTGCAACCAATCACATTGATTAAATCACTGACTTCTGAAAATTTGGTAAGTAAATTTTCAATACGCTGTTTGCCTTCTTCACCAAGGCGCATTGAATCATTTGGAAAAATAATAACTTCTCGCGCTATACGTTCTCGATCATTAATAAGATTTGCAAATGTACCATCCACATCATAAAAGCGATTTTGAACTTCAAGCTTGTTAGAATTGATGCTGGTTGTACCAGGGCCATTAGTTACCCGGTTTACCACGCCTTGGATAACATCTTGCGATAACAAAGAGATTGTGGGTATGCCGCCATCAATCGGCGCTATCGACGTGTACTCAACATTGTTTACGATGGCGTTGTTACTAACGGTTGAACCCAACAAGCTTCTGGTAGGGTCAATGGCGACTCGTGTGCCGGCTAGTTCAAACGGGCCTGCGGGAACAATCACACCGTCTTCGGTGGCGTATACACGGGTTACTTCTAGCTCGCCAATACTAACGCGCATAGTTTGAATTCCATTTTGGTTTGTGAGTTTTTTAGCGCTAAAAAAATTAAGCCCTTGGTCAGCACTAACTCGCTGAATGCCGTAACCCACCTTTGCTAATGTTTTGGCCGCAATGAATTCGAGGTCACCGACGTTAGGGCCGAACTGAATCGAGTTAATCCGCGGTTCGAGTAGCTGAGGCATAACTGACAAGACGTCTTCAAGCATGCGATCAGATGTGATGGCGTTGGTATCAGAAGTCGCAGTGGGTGCGATAGTAGAACAGCCAGATGCCATTGCGATCAATATCAGCGTGGCAATGATGGCTATGTGCCGCGTGCCTGTTAAATATAAGCGGCCAGTTAGTCGTTTTGTCATGAATGCGTTTCCTTGCTCGGAGCGTCGCTTTGGCAAGATTGTCCGTTTTAAGTGAGCAAATATTATCAGCCAGTTAAAAACCCATACCGCGACGAGTTCAAAAAGTCGACTAGTCGTTTAGTCGTGTACGGCTCATATGTTTGGTTTAATGCCCAGAGTGCGCTGTTGAGAGTATGCCTTTTGAAAATCAGCACTAGCTAGTTCTCGATTGCGCCGTACAGCGTCTTAACCATGTGTTATTTTGATCAATTTAGAGCAAAACCTTGCTTAGTGTTTTACTGAACCATGAAAATGTTAAAAAAATCAGCTGTTTATAGTCTTTTTATGATGCTTATGACGTTTGTCGTCGGCTCAAGTGCAGGCGAGGGTGAGCACATCTTGCTGCAATCGACCACCTCCACTCAAAACTCGGGTTTGTTCGATCACATATTGCCGCTTTATCAGCAGCAAACGGGTACTGAGGTTCGCGTTGTGGCGGTGGGTACCGGTCAGGCTTTACGCAATGCGATGAATGGTGATGGAGATGTGCTCTTTGTGCATGCCAAGGAGGCTGAGGAAGAGTTTATTGCCAATGGTCACGGCGTGGGTCGCGCGGATGTTATGTACAACGATTTCATCATCGTGGGGCCGCAGTCTGATCCGGCGAAACTCAAAGGCATGACCAATGTGGTTGAAGCGTTCAAAAAAATAGCGACGACCAACGCGCTATTTGCATCTCGTGGCGATGACAGCGGTACTAACAAGGCAGAACTCAAACTCTGGGCGATGACCGATATCGATGTCCATGCCGCGTCTGGTAGCTGGTATAGAGAAACCGGCTCGGGCATGGGCGCAACGCTTAATACTGGCACGGGCATGGGGGCGTATGTGATGACAGATCGCGCCACTTGGATTGCCTTCGGCAACAAAGGTGATTACCAAATCGTGGTTGAGGGGGATGAGCGTTTATTCAATCAGTACGGCATTATTTTAGTGAATGCCGAAAAGCACAAACACGTAAAAGCGGCTTTAGGGCAATCGTTTATTGATTGGTTATTGTCAGATGTGGGTCAGCAGGCCATTGCGTCGCATAAAAAAGATGGCCAGCAATTGTTTTTCCCTAACGCTAAGTCGTCGCTGTAGAACTGATCGTTTTTAGTTTATTTGTAATAGTTTTATCACGGCCAACTAATCCAAAACTATTAAACACGCGTTCTCTTGCGTCATTTTGTAGCCCAGATGACATCACGGCTAAGTCGTTTGTTTGGCTGGGTGAGATAGGCGTATCGCTGGGTTTGATTTGTTGATAAAGCAACTGCTGTGCACGTCGGGCGACCGCTTCGGCCGGGTCAAGCCAATCAACTGGCCACGGAGCTAGTTTCCGCATTTCATTGATAAGAAATGGGTAGTGAGTGCAACCCAAGGTGATGATGTCTGTTTTGCCCTGTGACGTATCAATAAAGCACGGCGTTATCTCTTCTTTTAAAACCGCTCTGTCGATGGGTCGCCCAAGCATATAGTCCTCAGCTAGGCCAGCCAATCGTGTTGCTCCGATCAAATTCACGCTGCAATCGCCCCCAAATTCTTCAATCAACTCTTGTATATGTTGACGAGTGACAGTGGCTGGGGTGGCCAGCACACTAATCAAGCCGCTAGCTGTGCGCTCAGCGGCTGGCTTAATTGCCGGCACGATGCCGATAAAAGGGGTGTCGTATTGCTTACGCAGTGCAGGCAAGATTAAAGTTGATGCCGTGTTGCAAGCCACGATAACGGCATCAGGGTTGTAATGATCCATCAATGTATCGAATAAGGACAGGATGCGAGAAAGTAGTGGAGCTTCCTCCCAGTCACCATAGGGGAACCCCGCATCATCGCCAACGTAAATAAATTGATGGCCGGTGAGCACAGCACGTGCTTCTCGCAACACGCTTAAGCCACCAACACCGGAATCGAATATAAGTACAGACATGTAACCGAGTATAGAGCAGTGGTCAAATGGCGTAGCGTGGGTGCTACGGCTGGTTGCGCCAGCCAAAGAGAATGCCGATAGAATGGAATTACCTAAATAACACCACAGGCACCAAGCAGGTACGTAACATTTCTGTCGTGGTTGAACCGATCAACATGTTTCTGATGCGAGAGTGTCCGTATGCACCCATAAACAATAGGTCGATGCCATTGTTTTCAACATGCTCTGCGATGACTTTTTCAACAGTGCCGTCTTTAGTGGTTGACGTAACGGTATATCCAGATTCTTGCAAGCGCTCAACCGCTTTAACAATGAGCTTGTCTCTAACTGGCGCAGGTTTGCCAACGTACAGTAGTTCAACTTCAATATCGGTAAAGCCTTCGTTGGTGGCCAGCATATTGATCGCACGGTTACAGCTAGGGCCACCATCATAGGCAATCAATGCTTTGTTGATAGGTTTGAATGCCCTAGAGGCCACTAACATCGGTGTATTGCTAGAACGTGCAACGCGTTCTAAGTTTGAACCGATATGCATGGTTGCGAAATCAGCTGACTGGCCACGCTTGCCAATAACAATGGCATTGGCGTAGGTTTCTAGCTCGTTAATGGTGTCGGAGAGTTCGTCGTGTCGTAACACCACTGATACTTTTTCAATGCCTGCTTTTTCGATATGCGTTTTGGCGTCTTGGAGTAAAGCACGGCCATGCTCCATGGCAACTTTTGCACGCTTGCTATCCAGCTCACTCAGCTCATCGAGTAACGTACTACGTGCACCCACTCCAATGCTGCCACTTAAGTCGTGGTCAGCTTCGGGTTGATTACTACGATCAATAACATGAATGATCTCGACTTCGCTGTTGAGTCGTTTAGCGAGCCAAGAGGCGTGATCACACACGCTGGATGCGTAGCTTGATCCATCAATTGCAGCGAGAATCTTGTTCATGTTGACTAGTGTCCTAGCAAGCGCTCCAGGGCGCCCGGCTTGTCGTGAATACCGAGTTTACCTACGATAGTCTCACTAGCCTTGTTTAGTCCAATGATTTCTACTTCAGCGCCTTCCCGGCGGAACTTCAAAACCACCATATCAAGCGCCGCAACGCTGGATAGATCCCATATATGGGCGTTCTCGACGTCCAAAATCACCTTATCTAGCGCTTCTTTAAAATCGAATGCAGCCATGAAATCCTCGACTGAGGCAAAGAAAAACTGCCCCTCAACTTGATAGGTGCGGGTGCGGCCATCATCAGATAATGAGCTGTCAATCTCGAAGAGCTTCGATATTTTCCACGCAAAGAATAGCCCAGAGAGCAATACGCCTATGCCTACGCCTATCGCTAAGTTATGCGTAAACACAACCACAAGCACGGTCGCAATCATCACAATCGATGAGCTAGTAGGGTGGTCACGTAAGTTTTTAAATGATGCCCA
>CALJAA010000102.1 GCA_938028465.1 uncultured Granulosicoccaceae bacterium
TTTTACCGCTGGGCTCGGCCTTGTTTTACGCCAGCTACATCGCCACCACTCGCGCCTACTCCAATATCGATCACCCAGTTGCCATGCAATTTGCATCGGGCCTTGGTGCGACCATCGTATTAACCCTTGCGCTAATGGTCAGTAGCACCTGGGAGGCTAGTCACTTCGCGCCGTCCGCACCAACTCTTGAACAGTGGTTTTGGTTGCTGGCCATCGGTTTCATTGCAGCCGCTGGGCATTTGTTAGTGGTGATGGGTGTAAGCCGCGCACCGGCGTCACTACTGGCACCGTTTGGTTATGTTGAAATAATTGCTGCCACCCTATTGGGTTGGGTGTTTTTTGATGAATGGCCAGATTGGTTAAGCTGGATGGGTATTGCGGTTATTGTTGCTAGTGGTTTTTACGTATTTGAACGTGAACGCCGCCTGGCGGCTACTTAGCACACTATTTTTGCAATCGCTGCTGTTGTCGTAAACGGTGTTGCGCCATAAATATTAAGGCCAACACCACTACCGTGATCATCATGCCCATACCTTCGCGGGCGGTTTCAACTTCCCACCAAACTGCTTTGCTCCACCACCTATCACTGCTTGGCCAGTAGTAAACCGTGCCGGCAATAGCGGCCAATATACCTGCCAGCAACACACCCCGCAAAGCAAGCGATTGATACCATTCAGCGCGCAGGCCAGCCACCAACGCCAATATGGCTGGAATGCCATAAATCACCATCCATTTAAGGCCATCTGGGTCGTTGTACTGCACAGCAGCAAACAACACCATTAGTGCTGCAAGGACAAAACAGAGTGTTCGCATATTCAACTCAACCTAAAAAAAACCCGATACAGCCATTGATCGGGCCTGCAAAAGGTAAATCCGCCGCAAATTAAACGGGACTGGTACAAAAATAGCAATAATCATTACCAAATAAGCCGCCCTACGGGTGGCTCAGATATTAACCTAGAAATACGCCATTCAAGGCCCGGTTCCCAATGATAAATAACGCGGCAAATTTGTACACCACTTCCACTGCTGTACAGGAGTTTAGTATCCCGTACCGCTACCCGGTGAGCTTCACCTACGATATGTTTAACCCTGCCAACCCATTGCTAGCAGAAACGCTTTGTATGGCAGAGCATGGCATGCAGCACCGGCTCGTTATTTTTATCGACGAAGGGGTCGTAAACGGCCAGCCTGAGTTACTTGGCCGCATTGAACAATACGCAGACTACTACAAGCACCACATCGATTTGGTAACACACCCGGTGATCATGCCCGCTGGTGAAGCCTTGAAATCAGACCTAAGTTTTATCGAGCAAATGCAAGAAGTGATTTGCGATGAACACATCGACCGGCATTCGTTTATTATGGGCATCGGTGGCGGCGCACTACTCGATGCCGTTGGCCTAGTGGCAGCAACGTCACACCGTGGGATTCGTCATATTAGAATTCCAACGACTGTTTTGGCACAAAACGATTCGGGCGTTGGTGTCAAAAATGGTGTGAACCTATTTGGTCAAAAAAATTACCTGGGTACGTTTGCCCCTCCTTTCGCTGTGATAAACGATTACCAATTTATCGAAACCTTACCTGCAAGAGATAAAATTTCGGGTATGGCCGAAGCCGTTAAAGTGGCCTTAATTAGAGACGTTATTTTTTATCATTGGTTAGAAACCAATAGTGCGAAGCTTAACCGATTTGAACCTGATGCTATGCGCCATATGATCAAACGCAGTGCTGAACTACACATGCACCAAATCGCCAACGGCGGTGACCCATTTGAAACTGGGAGCATTCGCCCATTAGATTTTGGCCATTGGGCTGCACATCGACTTGAAACCATCACAGCTTACGAATTACGTCACGGCGAAGCCGTTGCAATTGGTATCGCACTGGATACACATTACTCCGTGCTATGTGGTTTGTTACCAAAAGGTTCAGACGAGCGCGTTTATGGCCTATTATCTACACTAGGGTTTGATCTATGGCACCCTGCTCTAGAGCAACAAAACGAAGATGGCCAATACGAAATTATGCAAGGCTTAACTGACTTTCAAGAACACTTGGGTGGCGAACTCACCATTACCTTGTTATACGATATTGGCGTGGGTGAAGAAGTCAACCATATGCACCATGATCTTGTTTTAGAGTCGATGCAATGGCTAAAGCAACTTCATTACAGTCAGGCTCGATACGCCGCGTAATATGCACAATAGTCCGCAAACACCCTATGAACTGCTAAATCGGTGGCTGCAAGCGCGACTATCATCGGAACAATGGGGTTGGCTGGAACAAAGCTGTTCTGCCAGTCTGCTATCTAATACCAATAGAGGGCTACACATTGCCTTAGGCATGGTGCCGCGCAAGCTAGGCAAGGCTGATCTTGCACTTTCAGATACAGAGCTGAGTGAAGCGCAAACAGCCCATGCGGGTTGGGTACCAGCTGATTGGAGCGTCGACGGTACTGCACGAGTACTCATACTGTTGAACCTTGCTGACCGAAAACCAGATGAATTTGCGTCCACACTGCGTTCTTTGTGTTCAACCGCAGATGTATCCGAAGCGATCGCTTACTACCGAGGCATGGCATTATTTCCACACAGTGCCGCAGTTGACGAGCAGCTCGGTGAAGGCTTACGCACCAACATGAGCGCAGTATTTGAAGCAATCGCTCATAACAACCCCTATCCCCTCCAACACTTTGACGATCATCGCTGGAATCATATGATTCTTAAGGCCTTATTCGTCGATAGCAGGCTTTACCCTATCCAAGGGCTAGATGATCGAGCCAACCCAGAACTTGCAGAAATTCTGTGCCATTATGCGCATGAACGCTGGGCTGCCAACAGGCCAGTAACCCCCGAACTATGGCGCTGCGTAGGCGCTCACGCCACTCCTGATATGCTTAGCGATCTGCAGCGTGCTAGCCAGTCCGATAGCCGCTTAGAACACGAAGGAGCCATGCTCGCACTGTCGCAGTGTCCCTTAAAAGAGGCGGCAGCAATCATCGCAGCATTCCCTGAAACCGCTGATGCGATTGCCAATGGCGCGTTAACGTGGGATGCTCTTTCATACAGGCTAGATAGCACTACACATTAAACAACAGAATCCAAGACCATGATGTTTATCGATCCCCACGCACACATGATCTCCCGCACTACCGACGACTACCAAGCCATGGCTGCCTCTGGGGTTGTTGCCGTAATTGAACCCTCTTTCTGGATAGGTCAACCGCGTACCTTTGTAGGTAGTTACATTGATTATCTTTCATCCATCATTGGCTTCGAACGTTTTCGCGCTGGCCAGTTTGGTATTCGTCATTACTGCACAGTCGGCTTAAATTCCAAAGAAGCTAACAACGAAGAGCTTGCAGAAGGCGTGATGGAAATCCTGCCCCGCTTCGCATTAAAAGAGGGAGTAGTTGCGATTGGCGAGATAGGTTATGACGAACAAACTGAGCTTGAAGACAAATACTTTAGATTACAACTGGAGCTAGCTAAGGAACTAGATCTGCCGGTAATGATCCACACCCCACACCGTGATAAAAAACGTGGCACTACGCGTTCGATGGACGTGTGCGAAGAACATGGTATGGATCCTTCAAAAATCATCGTTGATCATAACAACGAGGAAACCGTACAAGAAGTATTAGATCGCGGCTATTGGGCGGCGTTTTCTATCTACCCATCCACTAAAATGGGCAATGAGCGTATGGTCGAGATACTTGCACAATATGGTGCAGATCGAATCATGGTAGATTCAGCATGTGACTGGGGTATTTCAGAACCACTTGGCGTGGCTAAAACTGCAAAGCTAGCTTTGCAACGTGGCATACCTGAAGAACACGTTAGAAAAGTGTGCTACCAAAACGCACTCGATGCTTATGGGCAAAGTGGCCAGATGCACGAGGATGACTGGCTTAACCCGGCACCCATTGATCAACGCACAGTATACGAAGGTAATTCAATTTTGCGCGGTGGACGAGATCCACTAGTTGAGGATGCAACAACAAAACGAGATACCGATAACTTAATTATAAAATAACGATATCTAAAATAATCAGCATCATAATGAATACCGAAATAAAAGATAACAACCTGCACGAGCTCATCACGGGCATCGAAGACAATGCGTTCTATCCTGTTGAAAAGCTGGATGCACACAAGCGTAACGTACCGCATGTGGCGATCTCGATTTTTGTGTTTGACGGACCACGCTTGTTACTACAAAAACGCGCATCAACTAAATACCACTCTGGTGGCTTATGGGCCAACACCGTTTGCTCGCACCCACGATGGCAAGAATCAGCAGCAGATTGTGCACAGCGCCGCCTAAGTGACGAGCTTGGCTGGCAACTACCGCTGAAGAGCATTGGTAAAATCACCTATGAGGCACAAGTTGGTGCGCTGTTCGAAAACGAGCAGGTGCATTGCTTTACCGGGCAATTCAATCCTTCCATCAACACTAATAAGTTTAATCGAGATGAGGTATCTGACATTAAGTGGTTAACGATTGATGAGATACTCGAGGGTATCAATAACCACCCTGCGAGTTACACTGAATGGTTTAAAATTTATATGAAACAACATCGAGCGCTTCTTGGCCTACAAGGTACGAATGAATTGGCGCTTAACGGCTAAACAAATAAAGGCACTGAACAATTTTGATAACACGCCACTTTTTCTAGCACTAGGGTGAATATTTAACCAAAGAAGGTGCTTGCCCATCGAGCCAAAACCAGACACTCGCAGCCCCTTCCGGATGGTTAGCCCAAGGATCTTCAAACTCCCCCTCCCACCCGTAAGGATCGACTGGCGTTGGACGCCTCGTACGGGTACTGCTAACTAGATGTGTTTGAAAATGCAGATGTGCCAGTGTACCGAGGCACCCGGTGTCAATTGATCTTTTTCACTATCAGATAGCGAGAAAAATTGACGCCTTCAAGTTACAGGCTACCGCACCCAAAAAAGGAGTTTTATTGGAAATGAACCTTGTTGTGTGAGTTTTTAAGTACCATCAAAAATATGATCCAGCACGATCTGCTTAAAGTCAGTGGTGGCAACCTCCTCCGGCAACAACGATGCATTGCTACTAATCAACACCGGGCCATGATCGGGATCATCAGTCGGTCTGCCATGTGACCCTTTAACCAACTGGGTATCTTTTAAGGATATAACATCAAGCAAGGCGCGCATCCCTAATTTGCGTTTAGCGATACGCGCACCCACAGCAAGTTTCGGTGATGATATCGTCGGATCAATAAACAGCTCGACTGGATCGTAGCCAGGCTTACGATGAATATCCACGGTGCGGGCATAATCTGGTGCACGCTTGTCATCAAGCCAATAGTAATAACTAAACCATCGATCCGGTTTTGATATAGCGACCAACTCCCCTGCCCGTTCGTGGTCTAGGCCCCACTGTTTTTTAGCCGCTTCATCTAGCACATGTTCTACGCCATCTAAACCCTCGAGCAAGGCCTTAACGTCGTCGTAGCATTCGGGCTTGTTAATATACACATGCGCTATTTGATGATCGGCCACGGCAAATGCATCGGATGCACCCGCATCAAATTGCTCACGCCCTTTTTCATCTCGTACGCGCACAAACCCTGCTTGCCTAAGCGTTCTATTAATATGCACAGCATCCGTCACGGGTGTGATTCCGTATTCAGACACGATAATCACCTGCTGCCCTTGCTCGTCAGCTTGCGCAATAAGCTCACCGCAGAGCTCATCCACTTGCCTAAGATCTTGCTGAATATCGGCGTGGTTAAGATCTGGGCCAAGACGCTGCAGGTTGTAATCCAAGTGCGGCAGGTACGTTAGGGTTAGCGTCGGGTTCCGTGTTTGCATAACGTGCCGAGTAGCATCACTGATCCATTTACTCGATGTGATGTCAGCCACAGGGCCCCAAAATTTGAACAGCGGAAACTGACCAAATTTTGCGTCTAGCTCATCATGCAGTTCGGGTGGGTAGGCATAGTGATCAGGAATCTTACGGCCATCAGCTGGGTACATTGGCCGCGGAGTCGCACTCCAATCTGCTGTGGAATACATGTTGTACCACCAGAACATCTTCGCGCAGGTAAAGTTTGCATTTTGCTGCTTCGCTGTATCCCAGATCTTGTCGCCTTTGACCAAGCGATTGGACTGGCGCCAGAGCCAGACTTCCGATAAATCACGAAAATACCAGCCGTTTGCCACAATGCCATGCTCGGAGGGCGTTAAGCCCGTGACCAAGCTACTTTGGGCACTACAGGTAACGGCCGGAGTAACAGCCTTGAGAGGCCGCATGGCTCCTCTGGTGGCCAATTTTTGTAGATGCGGTGTGTGCTCCCCTACTAACGCAGGGCTCAAGCCAACAACCAATATAACGAGGGTTTGATTCATCTATTAATAATAGCGGACGAATAATAAATGTGCGCCCCAGCCGTATAAGCAACTGTGCTCATGGTTAACTATATTCATAGCCACGCCAATAACAATATTCAAACCGTGCGATTAATCCAGCCAACCCAAACCACCCAACACTTGAGCTACTGCTCCAACATTCACCCAGGTGAAACATGGCAACAGACTCAGGCAAATTTGCACGACAATCTACTCGGTATCCGCCAGCAAATCGCGCCTGATCAGGATTTTGGCATTGGGCTGCGTTTGTCAGCTCAAGCCGCCAGCGATTTAGCTAAGCCAGACGCCTTGGCAGCTTTTAGCGAATACCTGCAAATTAACCCACTTTATTTGTTCACCATCAATGGGTTTCCGTACGGGCCATTTCATGGCACTACAGTAAAAGAAGCGGTGTACCTACCCGATTGGCTCGACCCAGAACGCCTGCGCTATACCAATCAACTGGCAGACTTACTCGCGCAGTTACTACCCGAAGATGTTGATGGCTCCATCAGCACAGTGCCCGGCGCATTTAAGGCATCGGTTAAAAGCGAAGGCGATGTACAAATAATAGCGCACAACTTAGTGCGGCACGTCGCTCACCTGCTCGATGTAAAACGTAATACAGGCAAAAAAATTTGCTTAGCCTTAGAACCTGAGCCTTGCTGCTTTCTCGAAACCATTGATGAGACGTGTTCTTTTTTCAAAAACTACTTGTACAGTAGTGATGCGCGCAAAATGCTGAGCCAGCTTACCGGCATCAATGATAGCGAAGCCGATACAGCCTTACATGAACACTTAACGGTTTGCCTGGATATTTGTCATGCTGCGGTTGAGTTTGAAGACGCTAAAGTATGTTTGAACAAGCTAAACCAAGCGGAGTGCGCAGTCGGAAAATTACAAATAAGTGCGGGTTTAAAGTTCGATGAGATCAATGCCAATACCGTAGAGCTGTTAAAACCATTTGAAGATAATGTATACCTTCATCAGGTCGTCGGAAGGCACAACAGCGACTTACATCGCTTCACCGATTTACATGAAGCCTTTGCCAGCCTAAACAGCGGCGCTGAGTTTGACGAATGGCGAGTGCATTTTCATGTACCGGTATTTCTGGACAATTTTGGTCACTATCAGTCAACGCAGTTTTTTATCCGCGAGATGCTAGCATTGCATAATGCCAACCCTATTAGTAACCATCTAGAAGTAGAGACTTACACTTGGGGCGTGCTGCCTGAAGAACATAAAACAGACAATATGCAACAAGCTATCGTGCGCGAGTTACAATGGGTGATGGCGCAGCTTAACTAACGATGTTTACCACCCTTCTTAAGCTCGGTCGCGTATCAAACCTACCCACGGTATGGAGCAACACGCTGGCAGGCGCAATATTGGCAGGCGTATACGTACTGAACGATTCGCTCGTCTTGCTGCTAATTGCCATGTCACTAGCCTATATCGGCGGCATGTTTTTAAACGACGCCTACGACAGAAAAATAGATTTGATCGAACGACCCGACCGGCCTATCCCATCGGGGAAGATTAGCGAAATCGTTGTGTTCTGTTTAGGCTACGGTATGTTGTTTGCCAGTATTTGGTTAGTCATAATCAGTGCTGAGAGAGCATTAGGTATCCCTCAGTATGCAGCAGCATCCGCGCTGGCTTTATGCAGTTGCATTATCTTGTACAACATTTGGCATAAAAACAATCCGATTAGCCCACTGATTATGGGCCTTTGCCGAATGTTCGTTTACGTCACCGCAGCTTACGCATTACTTCGTGAACCATCAAACTTAGTTATCGCTGGCGCTATCGTAACTTTGTGTTATTTGATCGGCTTAACCTACATCGCCAAAAGCGAAAACAGTGATAGCTTTGCGGCGATGTGGCCTATTGCATTTTTAGCTGTGCCATTAGGATTCGGCTTAATGCGATCAACTGATAGCATGCCAACGCTGTTGTTTACACTGTTGTTTGGAGGCTGGTTACTTTACTCACTACAATTTTTAATGAATCCAGCTAAACGCAATGTACCTAAAGCTGTGGTGAGTATGATTGCAGGTATTTCATTGCTCGATGCGATCTATATTAGTTCAGTTGGCTTTACTAATTTAGCGCTGTTAGCGGTAGGGGCGTTTATGCTAACGTTGTTTTTACAGCGGTTTATTGCGGGTACGTAGTCATCCGGCGCACAGAGCACGGGGATGACACGACGCTACTCGCTCTCCGGCCCTGTCGCCCTGGACAACAACACCTTTACGGCCTCTGCCGCAGGCACGCCTTCAATCACCACTCGATAAAGCTGTTCAATAATCGGTAGCTCAACTTTCAAACGCTGTGCTTGTTCGTGAACTGCGCGTGCAGCGGCTACGCCTTCAACCACTTGCTGTATCTCTTCCTCTGCTTGCGCAACTGTTTTACCTGCGGCCAACGCTAAGCCCATGCGGCGATTACGTGATTGATTGTCGGTACAGGTTAATACTAAATCACCCATGCCCGCTAAGCCTAAAAAGGTTTCTGAATTTGCGCCCATTGCTACACCTAAGCGCGTCATTTCACGTAGGCCGCGATTGATCAGCGCTATCCTGGCGTTTGCACCAAATCCTAAACCATCAGCCAAGCCCGCACCTATCGCTATGACATTTTTAACTGCCCCACCCACTTCTACTCCGACAATATCGGTTGAGGTATAGGCTCTAAATGGGGGTGTTGAAAGTGCTTCGGCTAAATCAGCGGCGAAGGCCTCAGTACTAGCGGCAACACTCATCGCCGTAGGCAAGCCTTGCCCTACTTCCGTTGCAAACGTAGGCCCTGACAAAACTGCGTATTGCGTGCACTCAGGCAATACTTCAGCCACAACTTGATGAGGCAGCAACCCTGAGCTGAGCTCTAGGCCTTTTGTCGCCCACGCTAGGCGCTTGGCATCAGTGCCGAGGCGCTCAAGTATTTGCCTAAAAGAATGGCTCGGCACTGACACCAAAATAAAGTCCGTATCCGCAATCGCTTTATCCCAATCGGGTTCAGCACTTAAGCTATCAGGAAATGGCGCATCAGGTAGATAGCGAGAATTAACTCGATCACGAACCATGTGATCAATCAAAGCCGTATCACGGCCCCATATTTTAACGACAGCACCACTGCGGGCTAATTGAATAGCTAATGCTGTGCCCCAAGAACCTGCACCCAGTACTGCTATTGAACTAGACATGTTTCTAAGCCGACGTTGTTGAACCTGTTTGGACTTGCCATTGCCGAGCGTAATAACCACCAGAATTCAGCAACTCGGTATGTGTCCCTCTTTCAACTATAGCACCCTGATCGAAGACGATAATTTCGTCTGCAGAGACGATTGTCGACAAACGATGCGCTACAACTAATACAGTACGGTCTTTAGATAGTCGAGCTAATGAGCGTTGAATGGCTGCCTCAGTTTCGTTATCCACCGCGCTAGTCGCCTCATCCAGTATCAGTACCGGAGGGTTTTTAGCGATGGCACGCGCCAGGGATAGGCGTTGCCGCTGACCGCCCGACAACTTGACACCCCGCTCACCCACCAAGGTATCAAAACCATCAGGCAATTGCTTGATAAACTCCAAGGCCTCGGCTGCACGAGCTGCTTCGACAATTTCTTCCCTTTTTGCACCAGGGTTACCGTACGCGATGTTGTCAAATACAGGCCCTTCAAACAAGAAGACATCTTGGCTAACCAAGCCGATGTGCTCTCGTAAATTATGTATACGCAGATTATCGATAGGAACACCGTCAAACGATATCACTCCGTTATCTACGGGATAGAAACGAAGTAAAAGTTTGATTAGCGTAGACTTACCCGAACCCGTGGCCCCCACTAGGGCCGTCGTTTTACCAGCAGGTACTATCAAGGACACATCACGTACACCGGCATCAGTTTTTTTGTAACTAAAGCTCACATGATCAAATTCAAGCGACCCTTTTACCGGCATGGCTAGCTGCAGCTCACCGTTATCCCGCGTAGTGGGCTGCGTTTCAACTAGAGCGAGTATACGGCGAGTACTGGCCATAGCACGTTCGTACAGATCCACCGTTTGAGCAAGACGCGTTAAGGGCCATAGCAAGCGTTGGGTTAAAAACACCAACATACCGTAGGCACCCACATTCAAGGTGCCATCAAGCGCCTTAAAACCGCCAACAATAAACGTAGCCAAGAAGCCCATCAATACCGCCATGCGAATCATCGGTACAAACGCCGAGCTCACTTTTATAGCTTTGCGGTTAGCGCTAACGTAACGATCACTGGTTTCAGCAAGCAACTGCGATTCTCGTTCTTCTGCCGTAAATGATTTAATCGTGACCATACCGCCAATACTGTTCACGATGCGATTAGCCAGGGTGCCGACTTGCTCTCGCACATCAGCATACAGAGGCGTGGCTTTACGCATAAAGTAAAACGCTCCCCAGATCACGACTGGGATTGGGGTAATAGCTAACCAAGCAATCGTAGGCGATACATAGAAGAACACCCCACCCACTAGTACAACAGCTACAAACACTTGTAAGAAGTCGTTAGCGCCGCCATCAAGAAAGCGCTCTAGCTGATTGACATCATCATTAAGAATGGCAGTGAGCTCACCTGATGAGCGGCTTTCGAAAAAATGCATGTCTTGCTTTTGCACTTGATCGTAGGCGGCTTGACGCATATCGGCCTGGAGATCTTGAGCCAGGTTTCGCCACAGGATGAGATACAGATATTGAAATAAGGACTCCCCTACCCAGATGATAAAGGTGAGAAACGCGATAACCAGGATTTGTGATTTAGGCGAATCAAAACCCAGTGAGGCCACAAAGCTCTCTTGTTGGTTGACTACCACATCGATGGCAATGCCGATCAATATCTCAGGCATCACATCGAAAAAGGTATTCAGTGCAGAACAGATGCTAGCTAAGATTATGCGCGTGCGATAGCCTCTGGCGTATCGCAGGAGTGCTAACAACGCTGAAAAACTTGTACCGGTATCAGCCATTGTTAATGAATAATTACTAGTGACAATATCTTAGCCCTAAAAGCAAAAAGGCCCGTGCATTGCTGCACAGGCCTTCGATCATACTATTGTTGCTACAGTCATTACCAAGCGCTTTTGACGCTAAGGTTAATGACCGTTAGGCACGCATTAACCGTCAGCGCGCTCAACAAACTCAATGATTGCCATCGGCGCTTTGTCGCCAGTACGCACACCACACTTAAGAATGCGAGTGTAACCACCAGGACGGCCTTGAAAACGTGGACCAAGATCTGTGAAGAGCTTGCCTACTGCCGCTTTGTCACGCAAGCGTGAAAATACCAAACGACGCTTAGCAACGCTGTCTTCACGACTCATAGTGATGAGTGGCTCAACAACACGGCGTAGCTCTTTCGCTTTCGGCAACGTAGTACGAATAGATTCGTGCACCACTAATGATGTTGCCATGTTGCGAAACATTGCATGCCGGTGGCTAGCGTTCCGATTGAGCTGACGCCCACTTTTACGATGTCTCATTGTCTTCTACTCAATTAGTTTTAGTTGACCATATCACGCTGCTTTTGCAGCTCAGGTGGTGGCCAGTTTTCTAGACGCATACCCAATGACAACGCTTGTTGTGCAAGCACGTCTTTGATTTCAGTAAGCGACTTTTTACCCAAGTTCGGGGTTTTAAGTAATTCAACTTCTGTACGTTGGATCAAATCACCAATGTAGTAGATGTTTTCAGCTTTCAAGCAGTTAGCAGAACGAACTGTAAGCTCTAGATCATCAACCGGACGCAGTAGAATCGGATCGATGTCAGAAGCTTGCTCTTCTTCCGGTACTGCAGCTTCAGCCTTAAGATCAACAAATACTGATAATTGCTCTTGAAGGATAGTCGCTGATTTGCGAATCGCCTCTTCCGGGTCAATTGTACCGTTGGTTTCAAGGTCAATTATTAGCTTGTCCAAATCTGTGCGCTGCTCTACACGTGCGCTGTCAACGTTGTAAGCCACTCGGCGTACTGGGCTAAACGACGCATCGATTTGCAATGTACCAATTGGGCGGTTCTCGCCTTCTTCTAGCGTACGCGCCGATGCTGGCTCGTAACCACGGCCAACACGAGCACGGAGTGTCATGTTGAGGTTAGCACCCGCAGTGAGTTGGCAAATAACGTGATCAGGATTAATGATCTCGATATCGTGATCTAGCGTGATATCGCCAGCAGTAACCGTGCAAGGGCCCTGTTTAACGAGTTTTAAAGTGGCTTCTTCTTTAGCGTGCATAACAATCGCAACGCCTTTAAGGTTTAATAGGATATCGAGTACGTCTTCTTGTACACCTTCCATTGTGGTGTACTCGTGTAATACGCCTTCTATTTCAGCTTCATAAATAGCTGCACCCGGCATGGATGACAATAGAATGCGTCGCAAGGCATTGCCTAACGTGTGCCCAAAGCCGCGCTCTAGTGGTTCAAGCGTAACTTTGGCGTGGTTAGGGCTAGCCGCAGTGACATCAACGATTCTTGGTTTCAGAAATTCGGATTGCATGGCATTCAACCTGTTTAACGCGCTCCGGCCCAATAGGCCGGAACAAAAAATAACAACAATGTGCAACCGCCCATGGCGGCGCTGAGCTCTACATTCTTACTTCGAGTAGAGTTCCACTACAAGTGATTCATTTATTTCAGCCGGTAGATCAGCACGATCTGGGTTGGCTTTGAATACGCCTTCTAGTTTCTTTGTATCAACTTGGATCCAACCTGGAACGCCACGTTGTGCAGCAAGCTCCAGAGAATCAGCAATACGGGCCTGCTTCTTCGCTTTCTCACGAACCGTTATGGTTTGGTTTGGCTTAACCTGAAAAGAGGCAATGTTAACGATCTTGCCGTCAACCAAGATAGCTTTATGAGACACCAACTGGCGACATTCCGCACGAGTTGAGCCAAAACCCATTCGGTAAACTACGTTATCCAGGCGCGCTTCAAGAAGAGTCAGAAGGTTTTCACCGGTTGAGCCTTTCGTTGCCGCAGCAGCTTTGTAGTAGTTGCGAAATTGCTTTTCGAGCACGCCGTACATACGACGGAGCTTTTGTTTTTCACGTAACTGATTTGCATAGTCAGAAGGACGACCACGCTTAGCACCCGCCATTCCTGGAGGTGTTTCTAGGTTACATTTTGATTCAAGTGGACGTATGCCAGACTTGAGGTAAAGGTCGGTGCCTTCACGACGAGCTAACTTACATTTTGGACCGATATATCTAGCCAATGCTTCTTCTCTCTTTAAATTGTAGTAGCCGCTAGAGCCACAGTAGTGTGACTCCTAACGTTAACTTGATTAAACGCGACGCTTCTTTGGAGGACGACAGCCATTATGTGGAATGGGTGTCACGTCGAGAATGCTACTAATTTTGAATCCAACGTTATTCAGCGAACGAACAGCTGAATCACGGCCAGGACCTGGGCCTTTGACGCGAACGTCAATGTTCTTTAAACCGTATTCTTTTGCAGCTTCGCCAGCACGCTCTGCAGCAACCTGCGCTGCAAATGGTGTGCTTTTACGAGAACCACGAAAACCAGAACCACCAGCAGTTGCCCATGAAAGCGCATTGCCTTGGCGATCTGTGATCATGACAATCGTGTTGTTAAACGATGCATGAATGTGCGCAATACCATCTGATACTGTGCGACGTACTTTTTTCTTTGTGCTGGCTGCCATGTTTTTTATCGCTTAAGTGGGCGGCGCGGACCTTTACGGGTACGTGCATTAGTTTTAGTGCGTTGACCACGTAGTGGTAAACCTCGACGGTGACGGATGCCGCGATAGCAGCCTAAGTCCATCAAACGTTTGATGTTCATGGATACGTCTCGGCGAAGATCGCCTTCAACGGTGTACTTGCCTACAGATGTCCGTAGGTTTTCAACTTCCGACTCAGAAAGATCACGGACTTTAGTATCAGCTTTGACACCAGCGTCTTCGCAAATCTTGTACGCACTGGTGCGTCCGATTCCGTAGATCGAAGTTAAAGAAATCCAGATGTGCTTCTGGACAGGAATATTGATGCCGGCGATACGCGCCATACTGTTCTCCGATTAACCTTGTCGTTGCTTATGCCGAGCGTCACTGTTGCATATGACGCGGATAACGCCCTTACGCTTGACTACTTTGCAATTGCGACAAATTTTCTTTACTGATGCTCTGACTTTCATCGAGTTCTCCGAGTACTACCTAGCGCCGCCAGGTGATGACTTACCACCCTGCTTTTTCATCAAGCCTTCATACTGATGACTCATCATATGAGCCTGAGCCTGAGCGACAAAATCCATGCACACCACCACGATAATGAGTAGTGATGTACCACCGAAATAAAACGGTACGTTCCATAGCAGAATCAGAAATTCTGGTAACAGACACACCAAAGTGATGTACAACGCGCCGTAAAACGTAAGACGGGTCAGTACACCATCAATATAACGAGCAGTTTGCTCACCTGGGCGAATACCCGGAATGAACGCGCCAGCACGCTTTAAGTTGTCAGCTGTTTCTTTTGCGTTAAACACCAACGCTGTATAGAAAAAGCAGAAAAATATAATGGCTGATGCATACAGCAGTATGTACACCGGCTGACCAGGCTGTAGCGTCGATACCAACGTATTCAGCCATGAATTACTGTTGGCAGTCGCTAAATCGCCCAATGTTGCCGGGAACAAAATAATACTTGATGCAAAAATCGGTGGAATTACACCGGCCATATTCAGTTTTAACGGCAAATGGCTTGATTGAGCCGCGTACATCTTACGCCCCTGCTGCCGCTTGGCGTAGTTTACAGTGATACGACGCTGTCCGCGCTCTACAAATACAACAAATGCTGTGACGGCAAACACCATTGCGAACAGCAGGATTACTGTGAAAGTAGCAAGCTCACCCGTTCGAGCTAGTTCGAGAGTGCCACCAATGGCGCGCGGTAGACCAGCGACGATGCCAGCAAAGATCAGAATCGAGATGCCGTTACCAATACCACGTTCTGTGATCTGCTCGCCTAACCACATCAAGAACATGGTGCCAGTGATTAAAGTGATTGCCGCGGCAAACACAAATCCAGGACCTGTTAGGAACACAAGGCTTTGACCGCCAGCCGATTGCCCCTGCAGTGCAACCGCAATACCAACTGATTGAATGGTTGCTAGCAACAAGGTGCCGTAGCGCGTGTATTTAGTAATAACACGACGTCCACTCTCGCCTTCTTTACGCAACTGCTCAAGCTGTGGAATAACGTGTGTCATCAACTGCATGATGATTGATGCCGAGATGTATGGCATTACGCCGAGTGCAAATAGCGACATTCGCGACAAAGCACCACCACCGAACATGTTCAACATGCCAAGGATGCCACTGCTTTGCTGTTCGAACAGTTCAGCCATTACGCCAGGATCAACACCCGGGATAGTAATGTGAGAACCAATGCGAAAAACCACCATTGCAAACAACACAAACAGCAGACGAACGCGTAGCTCGGATGAACCACCGATACCGCCCATTGCTGCTTTATTTTTGTCTGCTGCTGCCATTATTGCTTTGCTCTAGTTAATTAAAGGATTAACTTATGCTTATGCTTCTATTACGCTGGTTTGTTCTTTTTGACTAACTTGCCCTTTGGGGCCGGATCTGGCATGGCAGCAACACTGCCACCTGCTGCTTCAATTGCAGCCTTTGCACCTTTAGTCGCTCGACAACCAGTAACCGTTACTGCTTTGTCGATAGCACCAGACAAGATGATCTTAACAGTCTGGGTTTGTGCTGGAACAACACCTGCTGCGATCAACGATTCGATCGATACGTTGCCATCAGCAACCTTAGCAAGTTCGTTTAGACGAACCTCTTCGTAGTAACGACCCATTCGTGACGTAAAACCAAATTTTGGTAAACGACGTTGGATAGGCATCTGGCCGCCTTCAAAACCAACCTTGTGCCAGCCACCTGAACGTGACTTCTGACCTTTATGGCCACGACCACAAGTTTTGCCTGTGCCAGAACCGATACCGCGACCAACGCGAGTAGCGTTTTTACGGCTGCCCTCAGCAGGCTTAAGGTTATTCAGTGTCATCGTTTCAGTTGTCATTATTTGACCTGCTCTTCTACTTGCAGCATGTAATACGCTTTATTAATCATGCCGCGATTTTCTGGTGTATCGATCACTTCTACGGTTTGGTGCATACGACGCAAACCTAAACCACGAACACTCGCAATGTGGTTTTTTAATCGACCGTTCATACTCTTTACTAGAGTGACTTTGATTGTGGCGCTCATGATTGATCATCCCGTATTTCAGATACTGGCTTGCCGCGCTTAGCAGCAACCGATTCTGCGTTTTGCATACCGGTAAGGCCATTGATCGTTGCACGAACAACATTGATCGGGTTGTTAGTGCCTATGATTTTAGCGAGCACGTTATGCACACCTACTGCTTCGAAAACCGCGCGCATTGCACCACCTGCGATGATGCCAGTACCTTCAGAGGCTGGTTGCATGTATACGCGAGCTGCGCCGTGGCGCCCTTTAAGTGCGTACTGCAATGTGCCGTCTTTCAGCTGGACATTCTTCATGTCACGACGAGCTTTTTCCATCGCCTTCTGGATTGCTAATGGCACTTCGCGTGCTTTGCCATAACCAATACCGACTCGGCCATTGCCATCACCAACAACAGTCAGCGCTGTAAAACCAAATTGACGACCACCCTTGACCACTTTAGCCACACGGTTGATTGCAACTAGCTTCTCGATGTAGCCGTCGCTGCTTTGGTTGTAGTTATTATCTTGTGCCATGTGCTTATCTCTAGAATTTCAGGCCGTTTTCACGGGCTGCATCGGCTAGCGCTTTAACGCGACCGTGGTATTTAAAACCAGAACGATCAAATGCAACTTGGCTTACGCCCGCTGCAGATGCTTTCTCGGCGATCGCCTTACCCACTGCTGCTGCCGCTTCAACGTTGCCGCTGTATTTCACGCCAGTTCGCATATCTTTGCTAAGAGTTGAAACCGCTGCGACGACTTTTGAGTTATCACCATCAATAACCTGCGCGTAGATATGGCGCGGCGTGCGGTGAATGGTTAGACGCGGAACGCATAGTTCGCGGATCTTAGCCCTTGTTCGTTTTGCCCGTCGAAGGCGATTTGTCTTCTTGTCCATCTCAATAAACCTTTATATATAAGAAATAATAAACAGCGATGCGCCGTGTCAGCCAAAAGCGACGCGCATTGCCCTTTACTTCTTTTTAGCCTCTTTCATGGCTACGTATTCATCTACATAACGGACACCTTTGCCCTTGTAAGGCTCTGGTGGACGGTAGCTTCGGATGTCGGCTGCAACTTGGCCTACAATCTGTTTGTTTGTGCCGCTAACCGTAATTTCGGTTTGGCTCGGCGTTTCGATCTTGATACCTTCTGGAAGCTTGTGAGCAACCGGATGAGAAAAGCCCAATGTTAGATTGATCACATTGCCCTGCGCTTGTGCTCTGTAACCAACACCGCGCAGCTCCAGCTTCTTTTCAAAACCGGTGCTCACACCAATGACGAGGTTATTAAGCAACGCTCGCATTGTGCCAGCCATAGCCATCGCACCTTTTGAATCGTTTAGTGGCTTAACACCAAGAATGCCATCTTCTAAAGTAGCCGCTACGTCTGCATGGAGCTCGATCGCTTCATTACCCTTTGGGCCTTTGGCAGAAACTGACTGCCCATTAATTGTGACGTCCACGCCCTTTGGCACTTCAATCGGATTTTTTGCTACGCGTGACATTGTATTTCCAACTAGTTCGTTAAGTGGGCGTGGCTATGACTGTCTATTGAACAGTACAAAGCACTTCGCCGCCATGGCCTGCAGCTTTGGCTTGCTTGCCCGTCATTACACCCTGAGATGTAGAGACGATTGATACACCTAAACCGCCCAAAACCTCAGGAATGCTTGTGGCATCAGAATAACGACGCAAGCCCGGACGGCTAACGCGCATAATTTTTTCAATAACTGGTTTGCCACCAAAATACTTAAGCGTGACAGACAGTGTTGGCTTACCTTCGACTTCAGTTTTATCGAAATCGGTGATGTAGCCTTCATCTTTTAATACATTAGCAACAGCTGACTTAAGCTTTGAGTGAGGCATTTCTACCGTCACTTTCTGCGCTTGCTGGCCGTTACGAATGCGAGTTAGCATATCGGCGATTGGATCAGACATACTCATATATTATTCTCCTACCAACTTGCCTTAACGAGCCCTGGCACATCGCCACGCATCGCTGCTTCTCTTAACTTGATACGGCTCAAACCAAACTTACGATAGACGCCATGAGGGCGACCCGTAATTCGGCAACGATTACGTTGACGAGCTGGTGATGAATCACGCGGCAACTTTTGCAGCGTCACTACAGCAGCCATCTTCTCTTCGTAACCAACCTCATCAGAGATGATGATTGCTTTGAGTTTCTTTCGCTTTTCCGCATGTTGTGCGACTAGCTTTGTGCGCTTTTTTTCACGCGCGATCATTGACTTCTTTGCCACAGGTATAGAGCCTCTGTTCTTTTCTAAAAAGTTACCTGAATGGGAAGTTGAATTTCTTCAACAATGACAGTGCTTCAGCATCAGTTTTTGCTGATGTGGTAATGGTGATATCCATTCCACGCACCGCGTCGATTTTGTCGTAATCAATTTCCGGGAAAATAATTTGCTCCCGAACACCTAGGCTGTAATTGCCTCGGCCATCAAATGACTTAGGGCTTATGCCACGAAAATCTCGAATACGAGGTATTGAAATTGCTACCAAGCGATCAAGGAATTCGTACATACGTGCTCGGCGTAATGTCACCTTGCAACCAATTGGGTAACCATCACGAATTTTAAAACCCGCGATTGATTTACGAGCTAGAGTGACCACCGGCTTTTGGCCGCTGATTTTAATCATGTCACCAACAGCTGCTTCAAGAACTTTCTTGTCGCCTACTGCTTCGCCTAAACCCATGTTAAGTGTGATTTTTTCGATACGTGGAGCTTGCATCACACTGTTATAAGAAAACTCTTCCATCATTTGAGGAAGAATTTTTTCCTTGTATTCTGTTGCTAATCTAGCCATTACTGTTGTCTCAACCGTCTACTGACGTGCTGTCAGATTTAAAAAAGCGCTCACGCTTACCAGTTTTTTCGTTAAGTCGAATACCAGTACGATCAGCTTTTTTAGCTTTAGGGTTCCAGAGCGCCACGTTCGAAATGTGGATAGATGCTTCTTGCTCTTGGATGCCACCTGGGTCGCCAGCTTGAGGATTACCCTTAGCGTGCTTCTTGATCATGTTGATACCATCAACAATCACACGTTCACCCATCAAACGCGCTACTGCGCCGCGTCGGCCTTTGTCTTTACCTGTGAGGACGATGACGTCATCACCTGTTTTGATGCGATTCATTTTTAATTACCTGCCTTACAGTACTTCAGGCGCCAAAGACACAAGCTTCATGAACTTCTCAGTGCGAAGTTCACGCGTTACCGGCCCAAAAATACGGGTGCCGACTGGCTCGAGTTTTGCGTTAAGAATTACAGCCGCATTCGTATCGAAACGGATTGTTGAACCATCTGCGCGACGTATACCCTTGCGAGTACGTACAACAACTGCGTTGTAGACTTCGCCCTTCTTTACACGACCGCGTGGAATGGCATCTTTAATACTAATTTTGATGACATCACCAACTCGCGCGTAGCGACGGTGCGAACCACCTAATACCTTGATGCACTGAACACGGCGTGCGCCGCTGTTGTCAGCTACATTGAGGACTGTTTGCATTTGAATCATCGGATGCTACTCAACTCTCTTTATTCTTTTATGCCTATGGGTCCCCACCTGCGTGGGGATGACAATTTATTCGCTTGCTGCTTCAAGAACTTTGTCGAGTGTCCACGACTTGTTCTTTGAAAGCGGGCGGCACTCTTTGATCTGCACCAAATCACCAATATTGAGCACGTTATCAGCATCGTGCACCATGAATTTTTTACTACGACGTACGAATTTTCCGTACATGGGGTGCTGTACCCGGCGCTCGATAACTACCGTAGCGCTTTGTTCCATTTTATTACTAGCTACGCGACCAATCTCTACACGCTGTAGCTTGCCTTCTTCTTTTGCTGATGATGCTGATACTTCACTCATGCTGAGACGCTCGCTTGTTTCTGATTGATCACTGTTTTGACACGAGCAATCTGTCGACGCACACGCTTAAAGTTGTGCGGCTTGATTTCTTGTCCTGAACCCTGTTGCATACGCAAATTGAATTGCTCGCGGCAAAGAGCAGTTAGCTCTGTATTGAGCTCTTCAACGCTTTTGGTTTTTAAGTCTGCAGCAGCCATCATGCTAGAGTCCTAGTTACAAATGTGGTTTTGATTGGCAACTTTGCAGCAGCCAGTGCAAATGCTTCGCGAGCAATCTCTTCAGATACGCCTTCCATTTCGTACAGCATTTTGCCAGGTTGAATCTTGGCTACCCAGTACTCCACGTTACCCTTACCTTTACCCATTCGAACTTCGATAGGCTTTTTGGTAACAGGCGTATCCGGGAATACTCGGATCCAGATTTTTCCGCCACGTTTAATGTGACGAGTCATGGCACGACGAGCCGCTTCGATCTGACGTGCCGTTAGGCGGCCACGATCGTAAGCTTTAAGGCCGTATTCGCCAAAGCTGACTTTGTTACCGTTTAGCGCAAGACCACGGTTGCGGCCTTTGTGCTGCTTTCGGAATTTTGTACGTTTTGGTTGAAGCATGTTTTCGCTCTATAGTTCTTCTGACTACGCTTACTTCTGCGCAGTGGCTTTAGCCACTTCCGCACGCTTAGCATCAAGATCAAATACTTCGCCGTGACAGATCCAAACTTTGATGCCGATAACACCATATGTGGTGTGCGCTTCGGCTGTGCCGTAATCGATGTCTGCACGCAAAGTATGCAATGGAACACGTCCATCGTGATACCACTCGCGGCGAGCAATCTCAGCACCGTTCAGTCGACCTGATACAGCGATTTTCACACCCTGTGCACCTAATCGCATTGTGTTTGTTAGCACGCGCTTCATTGCACGACGGAACATCACGCGACGCTCTAGCTGTTGAGCAACGCTTTCAGCGACTAGCTGCGCATCGATCTCAGGCTTACGGATTTCAGCGATGTTGATCTTGACGTTATTAATGTTCAAGCCAACCATCGGTGCAATCACTTTACGTAGACGCTCTACGTCCTCACCCTTCTTACCGATAACAATACCGGGCCGAGCAGAGTGAATAGTAATAACCACAGCTTTCGCTGGGCGGTGAATCTGTATACGGCTAACAGACGCATGGGCGAGTTCCTTTTTAAGAAACGCACGCACTTTAATATCTTCGTTCAGATAGTTTGCGTAGTCTTCGTTGCCGGCGTACCAGGTTGAATTCCAGTCTGCTGAAATACCAAGCCTAATACCAATTGGATGTACTTTTTGACCCACGTTATCTGCTCCTAGCGGTCCGATACCGTCACAATGATGTGACTAGTACGCTTAAGAATACGGTTTGCAGAACCTTTGGCTCGCGCCCGTAGTCGCTTCATGGTTGGGCCCTCATTGACCTGAACCGCTGATATTCTTAGATCGTCAACGTCCGCACCTTCGTTGTGCTCTGCATTGGCGATCGCACTGTCAACAAGTTTCTTCATGATTGCGCCCGCTTTTTTGTCACTAAACATCAGTAACTCAAGTGCGCTTTCAACTGACTTACCGCGAATTTGATCAGCAACTAAGCGGACCTTTTGCGCAGAAATTCGAGCGTGACTTAATTTCGATTCGACTTGCATCTCTTGTCCTAGCCTTAACGGGCTTTCTTGTCAGCTATGTGACCACGGTATGTACGCGTGGCGGCGAATTCGCCCAACTTGTGGCCAACCATGTTTTCCGACACCAACACGGGTACGTGTTGACGACCGTTATGCACGGCGATGGTTAACCCAACCATATCTGGAAGGATCATTGAACGACGCGACCAAGTTTTGATTGGACGCTTGCTGTTGGCGGCTTTTGCAGCTTCGACCTTCTTGATCAGATGGTCGTCTACAAACGGGCCTTTTCTTAGTGAACGTGGCACGGCTATCTCACCTATTTCTTGTTGCGACGACGCACGATCATATTATCGGTGCGCTTGTTTGAACGAGTTTTGTAACCCTTGGTTGGCGTACCCCAAGGACTAACTGGATGACGACCACCCGAAGTACGACCTTCACCACCACCATGTGGATGGTCAACTGGGTTCATTGCCACACCGCGAACGGTAGGACGAACACCGCGCCAGCGTTTGGCACCCGCTTTACCCAATTTGCGAAGAGCGTGCTCTGCGTTTCCAACTTCGCCCAGTGTTGCGCGGCAATCAGATTGAACACGACGCATTTCGCCAGAGCGTAAACGTAATGTCGCGTACTGGCCTTCACGAGCAACTAATTGGACGGCGGCACCAGCACTTCGTGCTATCTGCGCACCCGCACCAGGCTTAAGCTCGATGCAATGTACTGTTGAACCCACTGGAATATTCGATAGTGGTAGGCAGTTGCCTGATTTGATTGGTGCTTCACGACCTGAACTGATTGGATCACCAACAGCCATACCTTTTGGAGCAATCACGTAGCGACGTTCACCGTCTGCATACTTAATAAGAGCAATATTAGCTGTACGATTTGGATCGTACTCAAGACGCTCCACTACCGCTGGTATACCGTCTTTGTCGCGTTTGAAATCGATAATACGATAACGGCGCTTGTGACCACCACCAATATGGCGAGTAGTAATACGACCATGGTTGTTACGACCGCCTGACTTACTTAGGCTTTCAACCAACGGCTCGTAGGGCCCCTCTTTCGAGAGATCTTTATTAACAACTCGAACCTGGAAACGACGACCGGGTGAAGTTGGTTTTGATTTAACGAGTGCCATGATTAACTTCCAATGCTCATGAAGTCGATGTCCTGGCCTTCAGCCAAACGAACAGTCGCTTTTTTCC
>CALJAA010000103.1 GCA_938028465.1 uncultured Granulosicoccaceae bacterium
TAAGTGTAGGCATGGGTAGCTCGCGACTGGTTAACGGCCCGGTGTTCCACTCCTCATAAACCGATAAGCCCTCGCTAAACCAACGCGGCAATTGATGATTGGTAGCCTCCAATGTGTACACATGGGCTATTTCATGCCACAGCGTACTACCCCAATGAAACTCCCCCGCCGCTCGTGCCTTTGGGCTGTCCATCGCAGTGAGATAACCGAAGGTTACGCCTAATAAACCAATACCCGGTGTACTCACTGTGCGCACACCAAAGTCATCATGATCATGAAACAACTCGACAATCATCGGTTTCTTTAAGCGAAAGTCATAACGGTTTGTAAAATGCTGCATCGCCCGAGTTGAAAGGTCAATCACATAAGGTTCAAGTGCATCAGCATCTTCACGATCAAGGCGCACGATAAACTGCCCTAGGGTTTCATTTGTGTTTTTAGGATTACTGACAGCGCCGCTGGTCAGTCGCATGTCATCAAAATTATCGAGTAGCCGGAGAGTATTGACAGTTTTTGCATCATAGGGATCAAGTTCAAACGATTTCATGATGTGGTAACGCGCACCAAAGATATTATTAATCCGTAATAAATTGATGCCTAAATCACGATGTGCAGAGGCAAGCTCAGGCGACGTATCCACCGCTTGCTGATATAACTCTACTGCCTCACGGTAGCGGTAAGTAATAATATAAAAATGAGCAATGATAGCGTAGACATCGCCGTAGCTATCACTTTCAGCCAAGGCCTTATTAACCATCGGCGTGATAGGTTTGCGATCTAATAAATCAGCAGCACCCAACAAGGCATAGATTTCACGTTGTGGAAACCCTTGCTCAACAGCCAACCGCTTAGCGGTGTTTAACATTCCTCGCGCCACCTGCAAGTTTTGCAGTTCTAGTTCGATCTTAGCTAAAAGAATTAAGGCTTGAATACTATCCGGGTGATCAACCGTGATTCTTTGCAGCGCCTCTCTTGCCTTACCCTCGTAGCCTTCACCCAACGCTTGTGCCAAACCGATCTGTGCCGGCAAGTACTCACTGTCATATAACAAGGCTTCTCTAAAAAGCGCCGTGGCGTCACTAACCTGATGCGTGGCTAAATACAGGTATCCCCAATGGGTTTTAATAATTGGGTCGTCACTATCTGAAGCAGCTTCTCTATAATTTTTATTGGCCGAGCGTACATCGCCCAATTCACTTGCAGCATCAGCGCGCAGCAATGCAGAATCAGACGACAGCAGTGCCCTGTAGCAATCATCTGCGCCACTGTCATTGGCGTATCGCAGGATGTCACATTCTTTCAAAGCTGGGTCGCGATCAGGGTTATAGTTAATCACTAGTGCATAGCTTTGTGGCAACCAAAATATCGTTGCGACTAACGTAAGCCACATAACAAAGTACTGTTGCATTAGTTTGGCTCCCAACCGGTTGCATCATCAATTTGCTGTTGCAGTGTGGCGATATCCAGCAGAATCGGTTCAAGCTTTTCATAAAATTCATCAAACCCTAAGGACGCTTTTTGATCACGTAAGGTATTGAATTGCTTTTCAAGTTCTAAGCGCTGCTCAAGTAGCATCGCAACTTCTGGGTTATCAATTGCCAAGCGCAAAGCACCAAGCCTAGACACCGCTAGATCAGCTTGATCATTAACCTTAATTCTGGCGTGCTCTGATGCTAAAAGATTTTGATCTTCGTAGTAGTTAACCACTTGCTCGTTGGCATAACGCCAGGCCTCACCTATCGTCAGTATTTCATTACGATCAACATCGGCAACATCACTACCAATGGCTTCAGCAAAGTACTCACCAAAACGGCTGGCGTTCAATTCGCCGCCGCTCTTGGTGGCAGTAACAACCACCCGCCCAGGTTGAGATAAGGTATCAAGCAAAGCACCACTGGCACTGGTCGCAACCACCACTAATTGATCAGGCACATCAACCCCGGCCATTGCCGCAACGAGATCCTCATCCGATAGGTCATCGCCTGGAATGTTAAAACGCCAATTGCGGCCATCAATGGCGCCATGCCCCAGCAATACCAGGATAAAGGTTTGCTGCTGTTTGTCGGCTTGCAATTGAATAGCTGACATCACCGCATCGCGCGAAACCGTTGGGCCAGTTAACAAGCTAAAAGCATCATCATCAGGGTTAAGTGTTTTTAACCCATCAAGAATAGTTTGACCCTGAAGCTCAAAGGCGTTCTCATACTCAACATTGCCGCCAATGCCGGACACAATAACGCCAGTGGTAGTTGCATGCACGGGCTGAATTATGATGCTTGAGCTCAGTAGTGCAGCGATGCTTAAAAATTTTATGCAACGTTTAATCATAAGCGCTGCCACCGTAATCTGAGCAACCATTCAAGCAACTTAGCGCCAAACAGGCACAAAAAGAAAAACGGCATATTCCACAAAGGCAATAGATTGGTACGCGTTAGTGCAGAGTTATGCAATGACAAGGCTTTACCGAGTTGATCAATATCTGCTAGCTCAAAGTACTGCCCGCCGGTCTCTGCAGCTACTCGTTTTAAGAAACTTTCGTTTCTTGTTGCACCAAAATACTCTGCCGTATTTTTACTTGCCATCCACCAAGCTCGTCTTGCGGAACCCGGTGCTTGTGACTCACCCTTAGGTGGCACTTGTACCTTCATACCGTATGGGCCTTCCATCGGCGCATCGACTGCACCCACAAACCGACCCGGATTATTGATATCGGCTATTAACTCAATTGGCGTAATGGAGTTATCTGGCGCAATAACATCAACGGTTAATTTGCCATGAGTAACTGGTGCATACTCATCATCACGCACGGTTACTGCTAAGGGCAAGCTGGGTGTATCACGGTAGCTCTCGCCAATTTGTTCAATGCTCACTTGCTGTAATGTTTGGCTAACCATTTTAGTTAGCAAACCTTGCCAAAATTGTTCGTGCGTTTGATCGGCAGCTGACAATCGCATTTGCCAGCGCCATGTACCGCTAGTTGCCATTACAAAACTCTGACCTTGGCCATAACGCTGCCACACCAACAACGGATGTTGTTTGTTTTTATATTCGGCATTCATTAACACGACAGAACCTGCGCGAGGTTCACCTGTTACATGAATATCAGCCAAAGCAGGCAGTTGCTTCCAGTTGGTGATGTTGTCTCCTTCAAGCTTTAACCAATCGGTACGCTGCCCTTGCTGAGTTAAAGAAAAACTAATCCGCCCACGATTAAAATCGTCGTTTCGAACTCGACTATTTAAACTCACCGGCAGTGCTTGCGCTAACAAAGTACGGCCCCACCCACCATTTGATAAGCCTGACTTTCCAGCCAACATCAATAATGACCCACCGCGTATACTGACAAAATCGCGAAGATTGGCTTGTTGCTCAAGTGAGAGCAAGGCGGCTTCAAAACTTCCGATGATCACTGCGTCATAACTAAATAAGGCTTCACGCGTTTTCGGGAAACCATTGGCAAGCTCATCAGCACTACTCACGCCTTGCCGATAATACTTATTCGCCGAGGTACGTAGCAAGCTAACCAGCTCTATGTTGCTATAGCCCTTCATCGCTCGGCGAATAAATTTAAATTCCCATCGAGGCTCGCCTTCAACATAGAGAATACGACGCTTAGCACCGCCCACATCTAAGATGCGACGCTGTGTGTTGTTTAATCGGTTGTCCTCTACCGATGCAGAGCTAACGGAAAAATCAAGCTCTGTGATACCTTCATCACCTGAATTAAATTCGATCTGATGGGCTGATTGAAGTTGCTCTGGGTCGAATGTTAGATCATCTGCATATAACAGGCGATCACCCGCTTTTACGCGTAAACGGGCGCTATCAACACCATGATGCTGAATAACTACCGTAGCACGCACAAGTGAATCAGCCGCACTAACCTGTTGCATGCTGACATCCATCAGTTCAAGATCGGCCTCGTAGGTTTTTGCACCGACACCAACAGTATGTATCGGAATACCGGCAGCCTTAATGGTTTGCCACCATCGCGTATCGGGGACGCCTGTGTTGTCAGCACCATCGCTTAGCAGTACAACTGCTGCGAGTGCGCGTTGCTCAACTGCCTTACTGAGTGATTCAACTCCTTCCGCAATCGCTGAACGCGAACTAGGTTCCGGTAAATCATCCAATGATTCAAGCGACTGCAACCGATCAGTCACTGTGTAGAGTGAGTTTTCAAACAGAGGATTGTTGAGCAAGTCGTTTTTATCAATCGCTGCAACCGTGGAAGCAATACGACTAAGCGATCGCCCTTTATCTTGTTGGTGCATGCTGCCCGACGCATCAACTATGTAGGCGACGGTGTTTTCACCTGGCTCCAGCGACTCTGTGCGCAATGAAGGCAGCCAAAGCATCAATAAAGCCACAGCAGCTGCAAAAAGTTGCAAGCATCCAATAAGGAACCGCTTGCCACCGCCTAACGGCATGCGCCACATTGACATGATGATCAAGCCCAGCAGAGCTAAACCCAACAGACCTAACCACAACGTTGGCCATCCGCGCGCCAACACCCAGTCGGCCTGCTGCCAGGTCTCGATTGGCTGGTTAAAAAGGAACTCAAACATCAAGATAGATTAGGGCCAATTGTGGAGGTACAGAAACGTAGAACGATTAACAGACTCAGCGGCTAAAAACGCCCATAAGCGTTGGAACAGCTCAGCTCGTTATGGTTCCCCAAAATGCGGTGACTTACTCATTAATAAGCATAGCGTATTCACGAGCAATGTTGCCGTATCACATTGCTTGGTTTAATTATCTAAGCAACGGTTTTTGTGGCTGTTTTTTATTCAATTCATGTTAAACAATGTGCCATTGTTCAATTAATGGTCAATCCGGCGAATCTGTATAACAAACCCTTCGCCACGGCGGTTTTTTCGTTTTATACTGGCGGGCTATAACACATTACAAACACGGAAGTTTGTCCTGAATTCCCGTACATCGATCACCATACAAACTTAATACTTGGAGAGTTTATGAAACTGCTTCCGAAGCACCTAGTAACCCTAGGCGCATTCGGCATTTCCGTACTAGCTAGCAGCGCGCATGCTGGTGGATTTGCCCTAATAGAACAAGGTGCATCCGGCTTAGGTAATGCCTATGCAGGTGCTGGCGCTGTTGCTCGCGACACCTCCACAGTATGGTTTAACCCTGCCGGTATTACTGAGCTTCAAGGTCGTGAATTATCTCTTGCGGCTCATGTTATTTCCGCCGACACCAAGTTTACCGACCGAGGCACAGCGCTAAACCAAGCGGCTGGCGCAGGCCCAATAAGTGGTCCCGATACCGCCGAGCCTGGTGGCGAAACGCTTGTTCCCAATTTTTACTATGTCGCGCCTATTAATGACAAGTTTAGCTATGGTCTGGGCATCAGCGTGCCGTTTGGCTCGTCGACCGAATACGATCCTGACTGGAAAGGTCGTTACACCACGGTTAAATCGAGCGTGAGTGCAATCGATATAAACCCAGTGATTGCATACCGAGTGTCGGACAAGGTTCGAATTGGTGGCGGTATCAGTATTCAAACGCTCTCCGCAGAGCTAGAAAGTGCCGTTGACACAGGCATTTCGTGTGCGGGCACAATCGGCGCTTCCGGCTCATCAGCGTGCTTAACTGCCGGGCTACTTCCTGGCGTTCTAGCCAACGACGGCTATGCAGCAATTGACGGCAGTTCAACCGCTGTGTCATTTAACTTGGGTGCACTATTTTTGCCGCAACCTGAAACACGGATAGGTGTTGCATATCGACATGAAATGAGCCATGAGCTTGATGGTAACGTAGATTTTACTAACAACGAAACATTTCAAGCTCTGCTCACTGGAGGCAGCGTACCTTTGTTTCTCGATGGCCCGATCAAGGGTGAAATTGATCTGCCATCACAGTTGTCATTTTCAATCGCGCATCAAATGAATGACAAGCTTGAGTTACTTGGCGACGCTACCTGGACAGGTTGGAGTAGCTTTAAAGAACTACGAATTAATTTTGAAGGGATACAACCTGACTCTGTTTCACGCCAAGATTGGGAAGACGTTTGGCGAATATCTGCAGGCCTTAACTACCAGTTAAACGAAAAAGTAACGCTACGCGCAGGCCTAGCACTTGACCAAGAGCCGATCCCATCACCACAACGACGTACCGCTCGCATTCCCGGCAATGATCGCACCTGGTTTGCAATTGGCGCAGGCTACGCAATAAACAAAAACGCGTCACTCGATTTTGGATTCACTCATTTATCACTCGATGAATCTGCAGTCGACAACGACAATTCGATTCTTGTTGATGGCGTTGAAGTCACAAACGGCGCAAGCACAATACGCGGCACTTTCGACAGCAGTGTAAATATTATCAGCGCGCAGTTCAGCTGGAAATTTAACTAAGGAAACCGACTATGCAAATTAAACAACTATTATTGATTGTGCCGGTTGCCCTGCTGCTACATGCCTGCAGTAGCGATAGCAACTACGATTTTGAACAAAGCATTGCTGATCAAGCAGAAGAGTTTGCTGCCTCCGTTGCACCTAGCTTGCAGTTTGATCCAGCCAACGGTGTTATTCCGTTTCCAAACAACTTGTTATTTTCTGGTAGTACGGACGGAACAATTAATGCGCCTGCTGATGCAAGCAATCCTGCCGATCCTGCACTTGCGCTGAATCAAATGGATGGTTTTTCAACAACCTCTCCTATCGTTGCTGGCATTTCTCGCGCTGTTGACCCAGCAACTGTATCGCTGGGTAGCACGGTACGTGTATTTGAAGTTACTGCCGATCCACTCACGACTGCTGTCACTGGTGTTGTGTCTGAACTTGGCGCAACTCAGGTGCTAGTCGTACCCACTGATACACAAATCGCCATTTTGCCATTGCAGCCGCTGAAAGAAAAAACCAACTACATGGTCGTCATTACCAATGGCATTGCTGACGCAAGTGAAACACCCATGCCCTTGGCTGCATCAACTTCATTCAATTTGGCCAAGAGCCCTACTGAGCTCACCGGCGCATTGGCCGCGCTAGAACCTGTACGACAGCTCACCGGTGCGATGTTGTTAGCAGCGGGCTCTCAAAGCATAGCGCCCGAAACGGTGGTTATGGCATGGTCATTTAAAACTCAATCCATCCGCGATGTACTGCAGGCAGTTAAAGATCAAGTGACACCAGGTGCGTTAGCATTGGCCTCATTTGGTGGCGCTACCACCATGGACATCAACGCAGGTCTGCAAGGTAAAGCGGATATATTTATTGGTACGCTTGATGTGCCGTACTACCAAAGCGCAGATCCAGCAATGGCGTTAAGCAGCATTTGGATGGATGTTAACGGCAATCCAGTCAGCCAGTTCAGCCCAACGCCAGTGGCAACAGGTACGCAAACCATACCGGTAATCATGACCGTACCTAATGCAACATCAATGGCTGGCGCTACACCGCCTGCGAATGGTTGGCCGGTTACGATCTACCAACATGGGGTTACCCGTCAACGTTCAGATATTGTTACGGTCGCAGACGCACTTGCCGATGCAGGCCGCGCTGTTATCGCGATAGATCTGCCACTGCATGGGCTTAGCCCAATTACCGCAGATGGCGATCCCAATCCATTTCACGCAGATAACACCCCTTTCCCAAATGATGCTGAACGTACATTCGGGATTGATCTTGTTGACAATAATACGCGTGCACCAGTAGATGGGGGCGATGGCCTTGCAGATCCTTCAGGTCAGCACTATTTCAATTTTCAAAACTTGGGTAATGCACGCGACAGCCTTCGCCAAAGTGTCGCTGACTTGATGGTTTTATCAGCAAGTCTTGCGGGCGCGCAAGGGGAAGGCGTGAGTCTTGATGCCAGCAATGTCACCTTTGTTGGTCATTCACTGGGCGCAATGGTCGGCATAACCTATCTGTCATTTGACGACACTATCCCGTCGGCAACACTTGCAATGCCTGGCGGCGGCATAGCGCAGCTACTGGCAAACTCTGTCAGCTTTATGGATACCGTTAACGCTGGCTTGACAGCTGTTGGGGCTCCTCCTGGTTCTGCCGCTTACTCACAGTTTTTAGTGGCAGCACAAACAGTTTTGGATTCGCCAGATCCGATCAACCATGCAACTGCACTCGCAGCCACGGGAAAAAACATTCACATGATTGAGGCGATTGGTGATGAAACTATTCCTAATGCGGTTGCCACCGCACCGTTGGCGGGCACTGCTCCGATCGTTCGCCAAATGGGCCTAGCGCAAGTAAACGGCACAACGTCTGGCAGCGCACTGGTGCGATTTACCGAGGGTAGTCACGGTTCGTTTATCAGCCCGGCAAGCAGTTTAGCTGCGACCGTTGAGATGCAAACGCAAATGGCCGCCTACGCAGCCAGCTTTGGCAGCGTGTTGCAGATCAACGATACCACTGTGATAGAAGCACCACCGGCACAGTAAGTAGTGAAATGAGTGAGATGGAGCGCATTCGGCGCTCCATATTCAAAACCAAGGAAACACTATGACCCCTACTCTAAAAGCGCTTACTAGCCTGCTGCTAGTTGTTAGCATAGCTTTCATTACGTCCCCTGCCTACGCCAAAAAACTTCGCGGTATTGAGCTGGCAGAAACGGCAAACATTGGCGGTAACGACCTAGTGCTGAACGGCGCTGGCGTACGCACAAAGTTGGTGATTAAACTGTATGTGGGTAGCTTGTACACCACATCAAAAAGCAACGATGCTGACGCAATACTTGCAGCCGATGAGCCTATGGCGATTCGCCTTAACATCATCTCCGACCTACTCACAAAAAAGAAGATGGTTAAATCACTCAAGGCCGGTTTTAAAAAATCAACGGGGGGAGATACCTCAGCGATCCAACCACAAATCGATCAGATGCTTGGCTTAATGCAAGGCAAGATAGGCACAAAGGACCAATACACGCTTAATTACAAACCCGGCTCAGGTACTCACGTATCCAAAAACGGTGAGGAAGTGGGTGTTGTAGAAGGTTTAGAATTTAAAAAAGCCCTGTTTGGAATTTGGTTGTCAGGCTCCCCTGCACAGGCTTCGCTAAAAGCGGGTATGCTGGGTAAGTAAGTAACTAAATTGTTTTTTTAAAAAAGCCTCCGCTTATCGGGGGCTTTTTTTTAACCTAAACTTGTGCATGACTCGCATTAACCAACTTTAAACATCGGTGCTACTCTTAATCGATGACGCCCTCAACTGACACCCGCTCCATGCTGCCCGGCATGGCTATAGCCCTACTCGCCTTCGCTGTATTTTCCTTGCACGATGCATTGATTAAAAGCGTTCAGCAGTTACCCGTATTTCAAATCGCCTTCTTTGTGGTGCTCTTTAGCTTTGTGCCCTTTTCGGTAATGCTCGCATTAGACAAACGGGAACGCTCGCTGCGGCCACAAAATCCAGGCTTAGTGGCATTGCGATGTATGTTTGGCTTGGGCTCATTGCTTTGCGGCTTTTATGCGTTTACACATCTACAGCTATCTGAAGCCTATAGTTTGATCTTCTCTGCGCCCATCATTATTACGCTACTAGCGATTCCAATATTGGGTGAAAAAATTCATGTCATTCGATGGATCGCCATCATGCTGGGTATGGTTGGCGTCATCATCGTACTGCGCCCAAACAATGCTGAATTTAACCCAGGGCATTTGGCTGGCGTTGCTGCCGCTTTTAGTATTGCATGTACATCCATCGTTACCCGCAAAATCGGCGCGAGCGAGCACAGCACCACGCTGGTACTGTACCCCATGCTAACCAATGTTTTCGTGTGCGGTGTAGCAACCCTATTTGTTTATCAACCGATCGCAGGCCAAGCGCTACTTAAGCTTTGCGCTGTAGGCATACTCAGTGCAATAGGACAAATGTTGATGGTGACGGCGTACCGCAGCACAGAAGCTCAATTTATCGCGCCAATGCAATACAGCCAAATGCTGTGGGCTTTGCTTTATAGCGCTTTTGTGTTTAACGAAACTGTCGACAGCACCGTATTGGCAGGCTCTGCCATTATCGTTTGTTCGGGTTTACTGTTTATCTGGCGAGAGCTCACCGCATCAATTACCACACCGGTACTACGCACGCGTAATTTGCGCATGCCATCAGGGCCTCAGGCCAATCCAGTTGAATCAGATAACAACCACAGCATCGACAACAGCGCTGGCAACACGTCCAGCTATGAAAACGACACTAAGCCATAGCATCACTAACCATATTAGTTATTGTGTAGTGTCGGCCAATACACCCTGCACTGCTGTATAAGCAGGCTTAGCTTGATAGCTGCGATTAAATAGTAGCGGATCAAATATACTTCTAAAGGAGTATTGATCAGTCAGCCCCCACGTTTGGATAGCTTTACAACGTGGTTGAGCCAAACATAAGGACACCACGCGTTCATACACACTAGCCTGTTGCGCAAGTGTAGCGCCTTGGGCAAGTGATACATCTAACTCTGTGATGTAAATATCTAAATCGCGCTCAGCGACCTTGGCAAAGTTAGCTTCTAACTCAGTAAATTGATCAAAGCTTGTAAAAAAGTGCATCTGAAACCCAATGCCATCAAGCGGGATATCGTTAGCTTGCATACGGTCAATCAATGCAAATAATGCGGTAGCTTTTGGGCCTTCCATTGAAATATCAAATTCGTTTATTAACAATTGCGCATCAGGCGCGACTGCCCTAGCTTGTGCAAACGCCTTATCGATATAAGATTCACCCATCGCCTTATGCCAGATTGAATCACGCAAGCTGCCGTTATCCGCCAGCGGTTCGTTAATGACATCCCAAACGGTGACATCATCTTTATAGCGAGACATTAAGCGGCTTATGTATTCACTCATATGTTGCTCGACTTGAGTTAACGGCGCTTGCTCTATCCAGTTTGGTAATTGCCTGTACCAAATAATCGGATGCCCATGCACTGTCATATCAGCAGATTGTGCAAATGACACCAAGTTATCGGTGGCAGCAAATTGAAAGCGGCCGGGCTCAGGATTAATTTGATCCATCTTCATTGAATTTTCAGGCGTAACGAAGTTAAATTCGCGCTCAGCAATGTCGGCGTAAATAGCGCCATCAGGCCGATGATAAAACGATTGCAAGGCAGCAAAACCAATACGCAAATCACGAACCTCTGCTAGCGCGCGTAACGGCTGCCCTGTTGTTGTAAAGGCGCTAGCTGCCAACACTGAAATGGAAATACTTTCTTCTGCAGTTAAAGCGCTGTCGATCGAATCTCTAGCCACAACGTCAATCGTTAGCGTGCCCGTCGTTGTAGGTACAAACTTCAGCACATAGATTTCAGCAAAGCGTGGGTGCTGATTAAAGCTACCACCAACAGGAAGATCAGGTATTTCTAATATGGGAGTATCGCCATTAAGATCAATGCCTTTTAATTCAATGACGACTGGATCATTCACGCGCACCGTATGCGGCCGAAACTCATCCAGCATAGGGGCAACGTTTGGGATCGTCGACGGGTCATCAGGTAATTCAACTTTAATAAAAATGGTTTGCGACGCCCTATACGAATCATTGGCAGGATCAAGCGCCGTTACCGTAAATGCGTTTATGCCCACATCCATTTGTAAGGGCCGCCAACGAAAGGTTTTTGTGCCATCAAAGTTATCATCAAAGCTTGAGCCTTGTAATAATTCCTCCGGGAACATGCCGGGTAGTTCACCTTCTGGATCAACTGGGCGGTAAACCACCTCTACAAGCTCACCTGCCATTACACTCACGTTTTGCAAGTTATCAAAATTTGGCGGTAGGTTAGTTGTGGTATCAAAACCGTCAGGTACCTGCAGCACGATAGCCGGCAAGCCTGCATCAAAATCAGCATCAGTGTATTCCACCGTTGCTTCAACCGGCAGGCGCGGCCCAGGCTCACGCACAACAACAAACCCGCTAGCAGTATTAAACGCGGGGGCTTCAGCTATTGGTTGATCATCAGCACCCGGCCCCGCCGTCAGAGAGCTATCAGATGAGCCACTGCTACCATCGCAGCCACTCAATACAAACAACGCAAACAACGCTGCCAGCGACGGCAGAGCAACACGGGCACGTGGATTATCAATCAAGAAGGATTGCGACATGTGTAATGGGATGATCATCAGGCTTCGGTGCCCAATGATACTAAAACTGAGCGCAGCTGCGGCCCAAGCTTAATAAATGGTTAGAATTATGACGATAAAGCGGCATCTGGCACGCTCGAGTCAGGTCATTTTCCTGCTGCGATGGGATAAACGCGGATTACTGGGTATCTCAGAAGTTTCAGCTACTTGGTTGACATCGCGTTGTTTGCTGCACCTATGCTGCTATTGACGCGTGCGAGAATATTGGCTCTGCTAAAAGGCTTGAAAACGTGTTGTAGCTCTTCATCGCCATCTACAACGTCATTAGTACAGCCAGCGATAAAAATCACAGGCACATCTAGCTTCTTTTGCTTCATGATGTTGAATGCTTCAGCGCCACTAACTTGCTGCATTGACACATCAAACAAACATAAATCTATTTTACTTGTTGATGCCTCGAGTATTTCGATCGCATTTTGCCCATTGTGGGCATTGAAAACCTTGTACCCGGCTTTAGTCAAAATACTGTAAACACGACTACGCGCACCGTAGACTTCCTCAGCAAGTAAGATGATAGGGGTGTTTTCGTCATGAGTGTGCAGGTGCTGTACCGCCCTATTTATTGGCTGCGCTGAATAGGGAAGCTCCACACTGATATCGGTGCCATGGCCCATCTCACTCTTGATCGATATAACGCCTTTATGCATTTGGACAATCTTCGAAGCAGCCGTCAGACTTGTGCTGATCGGCTTGGACGTTAAATCAGGATCACAAGCCTTTAGAAGGTTTGTAGCATCTGTCCCCTTTCCAGAATCACTAACAGTTAAGCGCACCCCTTTGGGCGTTCTATGGGCGTCCAACATATCTTCCATTATTTCAGTGGTAATGGATAAGGTGCCACCATTAGGCATTGCTCCGCGAGCACTCACAGCAAGATTAACAATTACCTGTTCTAATAGGCCAGCCTCTCCCCATACCACACCAATGTCGGTATCCAGCTCATGATACAGCTGAATATCTGAGCCCAGTAGGCGCGCCAACATAGGTGTTAAATCAACAACTATATCGTTAAGGTCAATGTTGTTGCACTCGCTAAGTTCCAGCTCGATTATGCTGCTGGGCTGAGTAGCGTCGGACTCAGGTTCGGCGATCGATTGAGGAAAAGGCTCAGCTGCTTCGAGTTCCTCGCTCTCGGTAAAAACTGTCATTTTGAGATACCTCTAAGGATTCTTATAAGTAAAGCAAATGCAGCGGCAAAATATAATCCGCACGGACACGTACGTAGGGCACGTACATCATTAGTATGTAAGAGTAATAGTACCTATGGGTAAGATTATCGCTAGTTTGAACGAGCTGTAGTCAGGCCAATACGGGTGGCTAATGACAGAAGGTCAGACGTTGATTTTGCTTGGGTTTTTTCCAGCACCCGTGATCGGTGCTGCTCAACTGTACGGTGGCTGATATCGAGTGCCCTAGCAATTTCTTTACTCGATAGATTAGCTTCGCTATCTAACAACAACTGGCAAACTTCTTTTTCACGGTCAGTTAGCCGCTCAAAGCGTTCGCGGATGTCAGCAAGTGATTTAAATTCATGTCTAGTCTGTACGTCTTTACTGAACGCCTCTTCAACGCGCATCGCTAACACATCCGGTAAAAACGGCTTTTCTAGAAAATCGATTGCCCCAGCTCTCATTGCCTGAACAGATTCAGGCACTCCACCATGCCCAGTGATAAAGATGATGGGAATGGTTATACCGCGAGTGATGAGCTCTCGCTGTAATTCAAGCCCGTCCATCTCAGGCATGCTTAAGTCAAGTACCAGGCAACCAGGGCGTTCAGGTGTGTAAGCTTCGAGAAACGACTGTGCCGAATCAAACGCTTCAACCTCAAAGCCTCGTTTCTGCAACCCTCTAGGTAATGCCTTGCGCACGACTGGGTCGTCGTCAACCAAGAATACTGTCGCCTGTTTTTTCACCATTCGGATTTAAGTTCCCGCTAACGGTAATGTAAATGAGAATCGTGCGCCCATCCCGGTGTTCTCTTCCAGCCATAGTTTTCCGCCATGCGCTTCTATTATCGAGCGACTGATCGATAACCCCATACCCATACCATCAGGTTTACTACTTTCAAACGCTCTAAAGGGTTCGACATCGTCACTGATTCCTGGGCCAGAGTCATCAACGACAACAACAATCTCATCATCACCCACTTGCGTCTCTACGGTTAATTCGCGTTCTTTACTATTAGCGCCAGCTATCGCATCGACTCCGTTACGCAATAAATTCACCAGCACTTGCGCGATCTGCACCCGATCCACATTGGGTTCAGGGATGCTACTCAGTTGTGATTTTAAATTGATTCTGTGTTTACGTGCATCTGGCATAACCAATTGCATGGTTTGCTTTATCAGTAAATTCAGATCAAGGTCAGTTCGGTTAGACCTGTCGTTGCTCATGAACTGGCGAAGTGCGCGAATGATTTCACCTGCACGCTGGGTTTGCGCTTGGATATCTTCCAGGCACTCATTAAGCTCGGGATCACTATGGCCACTCTCCTTTGCAACGATAGAAGCAGTGTCAGCACTTTGCGAGATGGCTAACAAGGGCTGGTTGAGTTCGTGCGCGAGGCCAGTTGCCATCTGCCCCATTGTGGTAATCCTGCCCATATGCGCAATATCATTTTGGAGTTCTGACGATTGTATTTCAGTACGTTTACGGTGTTCCATTTCTTGTTGAAGCGCCTCGTGTGACTCAGCTAACTCGGCGGGGGTACGAAGTGCAAGCATTTTAGGCATATAGGGATAAAGCATAATGGCAGTACCTATTGATGCTAACGCGGTTATCGCCTTTAAAACACCCTGAACACCGTAAAAGCCGTTCCAAACAATGACAATACTCATCACGTGTGTAATTCCGCACGCAAGAATGAATATGCAGAACATCACCACCACACCCCTAAAAGGTGCATCCATTCTTTTTCGCAAAAAATGAAACAAGGCAAGCGGAATTGAAAAATACGCTATGGCAATGGCTGCATCAGCGGTCACATTCAGCCACAAGATATCGGGGCGCCATGCATAGCACATACCATGCGGCATAAAGCTTTCTAGAAAACTCACGGTCAACTCCGTCTTAGTCGTTATCTACTGACTAGAATATACGTTATACGCTCTGTTTCGTGCACTGCAGGCGCTTGAGTTTTACGTTAGAAAATGAGCAAAACTGCACCAAACCTTAAAATTGCTACACGTTTGCAGCAGGCTGGAAGTTTAGTGGTAGTTAGCTGAACAGACAGCAGACCCCAGAACTGGGGTCTGCGTTTATACTTACTTTACCAATCCGCTTTTCTAAGCGGACTTTTTAATGGCCTCATCTTCAGCAATCACGCCGCCTTGGGCAAAGTCGTTCGGAAAATCATCAACGGCAACTACTTCACGTGTTGCGTCAGCTAACTTAACCAGTTTGGCAATCTCATCTTGCTCAATAACGCCATCACTAGCCAATTGCTCAAGCCATGGTTGGTATTCGATATCATATGGCTTTTTCAAGCGGCTATCTTTGATTTTCTTCTCAGCATCTTTGGCATCCATAACACACATGAGTGCGTACTCGATCTTGCCAGTCACGTCTGAAGGATCATCGTTAATATAGCAACCCGACGTTAAGCGATCGCGCGCTTCTGAAGGCTTCATTAAGATACGTGCACATTGCTGTGTTAGCTTATCGTTCGGTGTGCGGTAGCGACGGCCCAAAGGGAACACAATGCCACGTAACAACAAGCCAACTATTGTGCTTGGGAAGTTACGTAGGATTTGATCCAGCGCGACTTGTGTTTCGAACAAGCAGTGGCGAACAGACCATTCCATTAAGGCTTGATCGGCCGCTGGGCGACCCGTATCTTCAAAACGTTTGAGCACAGCGGATGCCATGTACATATTGGTTAGGCCATCAGCAAAACGACCGGAGAGCATCTCTTTACGCTTTAACCCACCACCTAAAAATAGCATCGCAAAATCAGCCAAGAATGCATACGCCGAACTCATACGAGTGATGCGACGATAATACTTTGCATTAACACCGGTGATTGGTGCTTTAACGAAAACACCTTTTGTTAAACCATGGAAAAGTGAACGCGCACCATTTTGAATAGCGTAGCCGACGTGGCCCATTAGTGCTTCGTCGAATGATTCAAGTGCTTCACGCTTATTAGGCAATGAAGCAGCATTGATTTCCTTAACCAACCAAGGGTGGCAACGCATTGCCCCTTGGCCAAAGATAATCATGCTACGTGTGAGGATATTCGCGCCTTCTACCGTTATACCTACCGGTACAGCTTGATATGGGCGACCCAGGAAGTTATTAGGGCCCATGCAAATGCCCTTACCACCGGTTATATCCATTGCATCGTTGAGCACGGTACGCATAGAATCAGTGTTGAAGTATTTGAGGATTGCCGAAACAACCGATGGTTTTTCGCCTTCATCAAGCGCTGCACAAGTAAATCGACGGCCAGCATCCATGGTGTAAGTAAGGCCGGCAATACGGCCAAGTGCCTCTTCGATACCTTCGAACTTACCGATGGGTAAATTAAACTGCTTACGCACTCTAGAATAAGCACCAACAAAGCGAGATGCCGCTTTACCAGATGCAACACCAGTTGATGGCAATGAAATACCGCGGCCAACCGATAGTGATTCCATTAACATGCGCCACCCTTGGCCCACCATTGGCTCGCCACCAATCACCCACTCCATTGGTACGAATACATCCTTACCACTGTTAGGGCCGTTCATGAAGCCCTGGTTTAATGGGAAGTGACGACGACCTATATTGACACCATCAGTATCAGTTGGAATTAAGGCACAAGTAATACCCAAATCTTCTTCACCACCTAAAAGGCCATCAGGGTCATACGCTTTAAAGGCTAAGCCGAGTAATGTTGCGATTGGGCCTAGCGTGATGTACCGCTTATCCCAAGTAACCCGCATACCCAATACTTCTTTACCCTCAAACTGACCTTTACAAACAATACCGGTATCAGGCATTGCACCCGCATCAGAACCTGCTGATGGGCCAGTCAAGGCAAAACAGGGAATCTCCTCGCCTTTTGCTAAACGCGGTAGGTAGTAGTCTTTCTGTTTTTCGGTACCGTAGTGCAGAAGTAGCTCGGCTGGGCCAAGTGAATTTGGCACCATGACGCTAACACCGCCGGTAACACTTCGCGAGGCAAGCTTCATCACGACTTCCGAGTGACCCATTGCAGAAAAACCAAGGCCACCATATGACTTAGGAATAACCATACCTAAGAATAAGTTGTCCTTAATGTACTGCCAGCAGTGCTCTGGGAGATCGTTAAGCTCGTAAGTGATTTCCCAATCATCTAGCATGCTGCACAACTCTTCAGTTGGGCCATCCACAAAGGCTTGCTCTTCTTTGGTCAATACCGCTTCTGGGTACTCAACAAGCTTTGACCAATCAGGCGAGCCTTGAAAAATTTCGGCATCCCACCAAACAGTACCGGCATCGATCGCTTCACGCTCAGTGTCAGACATTGGCGGCAACACTGCTCTAACGTATTTAAGCAATGGCGTACTGACTAGCTTGTGCCGAAGGCTGCGAATGTTGAAGATCGCTGCAATGATCACAAATAGGCCACCCAAGATGACGGCTGGTGCACCGGCAAGAAACCCGTTGAAGTAAGCAAACAACAGCACAGCGGCTGCGGCAATAGTAAAAACAAACATGCTGACACGCTGACGCGCCAGGATGAATACTGTGGCGGCTATGACGACCAACCAAAAAAGTGCAACTAACATCGTGTTCCCCAGAAAAACGGCAAAATTATGACTCAGATCTATAGCTATATAGCGGCCTGCATGCAGTATCTGAACGCCCTGCAAACCGCCTACACCCTCAGATGCAGTAATTAGTGTGACCCTTGCCTCAGTATAACGTTCGGTGACGTTCCATCGGGGGATTCTAGGCGAATGTTTACGGGTCTTTACATCAGCGTAATACTACTTACAGGATAGCGGCAAAACGGCTTCAGAATGGGCCTCACTGTAGTCCCCAGAGCGAAAAATCGGCTATAGTTCGGCATTACCTATTGCAAAGCAGACTCATGAAAGCGATTCAAGACGCCTATACCTCCATCCTCGAAAATTTGGGCGAAGACACCACTCGAGATGGCCTGCTAGACACCCCTGCCCGAGCTGCCAAGGCAATGGAATATCTAACACAAGGCTATTCGCAAACGTTGGAAGAAGTACTCAATGGCGCTGTGTTTGATTCTGACAGTGATGAAATGGTTATTGTTCGAGATATTGAGCTTTACTCACTGTGCGAGCACCACATGCTCCCATTTATTGGCAAGTGTCATGTGGCTTACTTGCCCAGCGACAAAGTAATTGGCCTATCCAAAATTGCGCGCATCGTGGATATGTATGCGCGCCGTTTACAGATCCAAGAAAATCTCACTAAACAAATTGCTGATGCGGTTGCCTCGGTATCCGGCGGTATCGGTGTAGGTGTGATTATCGAAGCGCAACACATGTGCATGATGATGCGTGGCGTGCAAAAACAAAATTCGTCAATGACCACCTCTGCCATGCTGGGCCGTTTTCGATCTGATATTAATACGCGAAACGAATTCCTAACCCTAGCTAAAAGCTAAGTCCGTCATACCCAGTGGGGCACTTCTCAATATAAAAATTGATAGGAATAGGGTCACGAGCACTAAATCCGATTAACGACTCAACCAGATCAGCTCGCGGCGGAGGCCTAATCAAATACTAGCTCATGCCCCAACGTATTAGCCAATCAGTAATTGATTGGTGAGCACCTGGCTTCACTGAAGCCCAGCACCATCAACCACCCCTTCAGGGCAACCAAGCGGCACTGGTTTCGCAGCAATCATCAACGCACCAACATTGGCATTTTCATCAATGGTGCCTGACAAATGTATTATCAGCTCTTGTAGAAGTATCCTGCCTTGATCACTCTCACAATCAAACTGCACGCGCTCACCGGCATTCGCGCCAAATGCTTCATCAAACTTATCGCGGATAGCTTGAGTACTAACCCGCTTCCCTACGTTGCGGGCAAGGAACTCAGCAACCACTGATTCATTGATTAATTTGCTGACTATCAAGGTATCGGTGTAATACTCATCTGCCCCACCCTCACCTCGGTGGCAGGTCCCGTGTTTGATCCACTCATGCCGGTCAAGCAAACTAGCCGTGCCCGGCATAGCGATATCCAAAAACTTGCGCGTATCGTCGCTAAGTTCTGGTTCGGGTAGCTGACTCCAGCGTCGGTCTTTATCTAGGGCACGTATTGATTTTGGCACGCCACAATAAACGTTGTTTCTGGGTTGCGCCCACAGGCCATGAATCGATAGTTTCTGTTCGGTTATGGGTAAACGGCCCTCGTTTAGTTCTCGGCATTCGGCTTTATCAGGCTTTGACTCACAGAACGCCGGTTGCCAGCTTAGCGCTAAAACATTTTGAGTAGATTCGCTGCTTGAAGATGCGTTTGCCGCAACACTTCCAGTAGGTTTCGCATCGATGACTGTGCTTGGTGCATCAATGACATGTTTACCGCAACTTAAGGACACCCAACGTTCCTCTGTCACAGGCGCACCGGGCACGACTATCTGCAGGTAATCGCCACCGGGTTTGTTAATCCCTTTCACCACATACGCCATCATTGCAGTTGTTTTAATATAACCTGGATTCGTGCGTTTGTTTTTTGAATGAAAGGCCTCGCATGATTCTAGCGCAATGAAATAACCACCCAAGGCAAAGGCAGCGTGTAACTGCATGGGCAGCAGGTATAGGCACGCCAGTATGCTAAATTCAGCTACCCTTGTCGCATTCATCAGGTGAGGAAAAGCGCTTCCGCGGTAACGTTTTTTTAATGCAAGTTTGAAATACGTTTGATCGAGCAGTTTCACTAAAATCTGTCCAACGTGTGATTTGGCCAGTGTATTACGTAATTGTGAGGATGTTGCTTTATTTGGGGCGGAATAGACGTTTATCTATATTCGTTAAGCGTAGGAAGGGATCGATGATCGACCCCTTCGTTTGCTTCTATTAAATAACCGCTATTAGCTTTGGCGACTCAATGCCTTACCTAGTAAAGATATCGCGGCTCCTAACAATACTGCGTCTTTAAGTAAGAACTGACCAGGAACAACTGACAATGCAGGAAACCCACCCAAGCTTGCTTCCCAACCAGGCGCGGTGAAGATAAAGCTTAGCGTTACAGCAAACGTTGCTATGGCGGCTAATGCACCTAAGACCGCTGCTGGCTTGTAGCGAATACCCACTATAAGTAGTACTGCTGTCGCAATTTCAACTGAGCCGATTAGGTTGGATGCACCTTGCAAGCTAAGTACACTATAGAACCATGCCGTTAGTGGGCTAGATGCCACTAAGCCTTCAATTGCACCGGCTTCGTAGGCTGTAAATTTCATAGCACCGATCCACGCTAGTACTGTAACGACGCCGGCTAATACCGCGCCATCTCCTATTCGTGATACGCGCTGGCCAATAGATTGCTCATTTGCTACATCGGCTTTTAAGTTTGCTTGTACGTGTTGTGCTGTTGCATTCATGATATTTCTCTCTTTAGTTGATTAAGTTGAGTTAATTGGGTTTAGGCAAATTACCGTTGAACTACTGCATCAGGTTTTGAACTCAGTAGCTCATCAAGCAAGCCGCTCTTTTGCGCTGCTGCCAAATCGTCACTGCCACCAATTTGCTGACCGTTAATGAAAATCTGCGGCACTGTTCGTCGAGCACTGCGCTCTGCCATTTCCTGCTGTCGTGCTCTATCAGTGGAGATTTCGTATTCCTGATAGCTGACGCCTTTGGAATCGAGTAACGCTTTAGCGCGATGGCAATATGGGCAATAGCTCTTGGTGTAAATTTCTACGTTGTTCATCATCTGATCCTTAGTTAGAAGCCGCTGAGTTGTGCTTCAGTGGTTGTAATGATATGCACCTTATGGAGACATAACAGCACCTGATAATCCTTATTAGATATACTGATCGTCTATTTTTTGATTAAATTAGTAGATTTTATGTTTTCCGATGTATTGAGTGACGTTTTGCGCACCCTGAGAGCCACTGGAACCGTGTATTTTTGCGATCAGCTGACCCCACCTTGGGAAAAGCACTATTCAGGAGAGGACGGCGCTAGCTTTCACCAGATTCGTCGCGGCAGTTGCCGGCTGGAGTCTGATGGCCTTGTCGAGCACCTAGGCCCTGGGGATTTAGTGTTTCTTGCACCCGGGCGGGCTCATACACTTCGTAGCGAATCATCCAATCTCGAAGCGCCACAACAAGGCGCGGACACGCTACTACTCTGTGGCTATTGCACGTTCGACAATATCCTCGGCACACCCCTATCCGATTTGTTTCCAGACATCATCGTTATCCGCGAAGAACAGATGCAGGAGCTCAGCTGGTTGCAAGCCATTCTTAATCAGCTGAGTCGCGAGTACTTATCCATGCGGCCAGGTACTGAAATTGTTGTGAGCCGTATGACAGAAGTACTGATAGTTGAATTGATTCGAATGAACTTTGGTCAACAAGGAGAAGCGACGTTAATAAAAGCTCTAGCTGATAAGTACGTAAGTAAAGCGCTGCAACAACTTCACCAAAACCCTGAAAAGCCTTGGTCGCTAGAGGTACTCGCAGCCGATGTTGGCTTATCACGTGCAGCTTTTGCAAAACGATTTAAAGGCTTAGTGGGTCAACCGATGTTTGACTACCTAACACAGTTGCGTATGCAACGCGCTTGTCAGTTATTGGCTGAAACAGATTTACCCTTGTATGAAGTGGCTAGCCGTGTTGGCTACGAATCCGATCTTTCTTTTACGCGTACATTTAAAAAGCGCCTTGGGAAAACACCGACCTCGTATAGGAAAGAAATCGCTATGGTTTAAGCGCGCTTAGGAATGATAAAGCTAAGCGGGGGTAACGTGATACTACTCATCAGTTGTTTGTTGCAGCTGCCATAGGTTGGCATACAAACCATTGTTTGCCAGTAACTCTGCATGTGTGCCAGATTCTACGATCACGCCTGCATCTAGGACCAATATTTTATTGGCGTCAGTGATCGTAGATAAGCGATGCGCTATGACCAGTGACGTAGCACGTTGTGCGACGGCGTTTAAGCCTTCTAATATGGTTTGCTCGCTGCGCGTATCTAAACTGGAGGTGGCTTCGTCAAACACAATCATTGGTGGATCTTTCAGGATAACTCTAGCGATTGCCATGCGTTGCTTTTCACCGCCGGATAATTTTAAACCGCGCTCACCCACTACGGTGTCGTACCCTTCAGGTAGTTGTTCAATAAAGCTTGCTAAATTTGCACGCTCGGCCGCATTTTTGACTTCTTCGTCTGATGCATCAGGATTGGCGTAACTGATGTTGTATCGAATACTATCGTTAAACATCACGGTATCTTGCGGCACCACGCCTAAGGCCGCGCGTAAGCTACCTTGCGTGTAATCACGAATATCTTTGCCATCAACATTGACCGAACCACTATCCACATCGTAAAAACGAAACAGCAAACGTGACAGCGTCGATTTACCCGACCCTGATGGCCCAACCACTGCAACCTTTTCTCCTGGCTCTACTGTAAAGCTGACATCTTTTAAAATTGGCCTTTCGGGTAGATAAGCAAATTCGACATTCTTAAATTCGATACGCGGGTTCTGTACAACGAGTGGCACGGCGCTTGGGCGATCTTGGATTTCCGGATCCCGCTCTAGCAGTTTAATGACTAGATCCATATCGGCCAGCGCATATTGCAAACCACGATACACCACACCCAACAAGTTTAGTGGCACAAACAGTTGCAGCATCAAGGCATTGATTAGCACAATATCACCAAGCGTGATGGTGCCCTCGACGACATCGTTGGCCGCAAGCATCATGATAATGGTTACACCTACGGCAACCAGTGCAGCTTGACCGAAATTAAGTGTGGACATGGTCACTTGGCTTTTAACGCCCGCATCGGCCCAATCGGACAAATGCTTACTGTATGCATCGTGCTCAAGTGTCTCGTTGTTGAAATACTTAACAGTTTCGTAGTTGAGCAAGCTATCAACCGCTCTACCGTTAGCTAAGGAATCCAAGCGGTTCATCTCATGACGAAACTGCATCCGCCAACCTGAGTATTTTAATGTGAAGAAAATATAGATGACGACGGTAAGAACAACGACAACCGTGTAGTGCCATCCGTAACCTGCCAACAGAATACTCGCTACCAACAAAAATTCAGCCACCGTAGGGACGATGTTAAATACCAATAGATTAACTATCGAACTTAGACTGGCCGTACCTCGAGACAAATCTTTAGAGACATTACCAGTGCGTCGTTCTAGATGATATGACAGGCTCAGTTGATGCAGGTGCGATAAAACACGAGATGACAACTGATGCATGGCACGATAACGAACCCGCGCAAATAACGCATCACGCAACTCTTTAAAAAGCGAGCTAAATAAGCGCAGTACACCATAAGCCGCAACAAACCCTAAAGCAACTAAGAGCGCACGGTTTGCTGTGAGTAAACCAGACTGTTGGTCGTCCAACGTGTCAACGATTTCCTTTAATACTAACGGCACCATTACTGTGGCTAGCTTGGCTACTACCAAGCACCCCAATGCCAACAACACACGGCCTCGGTATTCCCACAGATAACTAGAGAGCTTACGAAGGTTTTCTAGATCCCGACGATTGCTATGCGGTGCTTCGACTCTTCCGTGCATCAGGCAGTTTTACTCTCTGGAGGTTGAGTGACGTGTAATAACGCTGCTTCCACTAAGGCGATCGCATCGGTACATTTTGGAGCGTTTTCGCTAAGGTGCTGCCGCCATCGTCGAGCACCCGGCACTTGCACAAACAATGCGATGAGATGACGCGTTAACGTACTGACTTTTACACCCTTTTCATGCCACTGCTGCACATAGCGAGCGTATGCGTGGGCCGCATCAATACGTTGTTGCAGCAATTGCTCATCGGTAAGTTGCTCAGCTCCAAACAAAAGGTGATCGGCTTTTTGCAAAAATGAAGGATCGTAATAAGGCTTGCGCCCCATCATTACACCATCAACATACTGCAAGTGTTCTTGCACTGCTGGCCAATTATCTATGCCGCCATTGATAGTGATATGCAAGTCAGGCATTTCTTGTTTTAAGCGGTAGACGTATTCGTATCGCAACGGCGGAACAGTTCGGTTTTCTTTTGGGCTTAGACCATCAAGCCAAGCTTTGCGTGCATGAACAATAAAGTGCCGACAACCGGTTTGGCTAACCTTGCTTACAAAATTGCTTAGCACTTCATAGCTATCATCGCGGTCAATACCCAAGCGGCACTTAACTGAAACCGGCACAGTAACGGCGTCTTGCATGGCACCCACACAGGCAGCCACCGTTTCGGGCTCAGCCATCAAACACGCACCAAATCGGCCCGATTGCACCCGATCACTTGGGCAACCGCAGTTAATGTTGATTTCGTCGTAACCCCATTGTTCACCTATCTTGGATGCCTCAGCCATCTCTGTAGGATCAGAGCCCCCAAGCTGTAGCACTAGCGGTGACTCTACTTCATCAAAGCCCAGCAGGTAATCACGGTCGCCATGGATCACAGCCTTGGCCGTGAGCATCTCGGTGTACAACAATGTGCTGCGAGTAAGCCTGCGCGCCAAAAAACGGTAATGGCGGTCCGTGAGCTCCATCATTGGGGCAACGGCCAACTTGCGATGGGTAATTAGGGGGTCAGATTGGGCCATAGCTGACCATTGTCGCTAAGCTGCGACATTTTGTGTTGTAAAAACCGATTCTATTGCGCCATAACAATTGTGTAGCATCCCATAAGCTGAGACCATAGGGGCATAACTCACCAATAAGGATTGCTCGATGAAAACACGTGCTGCTGTCGCTTTTGAAGCCGGAAAACCGCTTGAAGTCGTTGAAGTTGATCTGGACGGCCCACAGGCCGGAGAAGTACTGGTTGAAATGAAGGCCACGGGCATATGCCACACAGATGAATTTACCCGCTCCGGCTCTGATCCAGAAGGCGCGTTTCCGGCCATTCTTGGCCACGAAGGCGCAGGCATTGTGCAGGAAGTTGGCCCAGGTGTAACCAGCCTTGAAGTGGGTGATCATGTTATTCCGCTTTACACACCGGAGTGTCGTGAGTGCGAGTACTGCCTCAACCCTAAAACTAACCTGTGCCAAAAGGTTCGCTCAACGCAGGGGCAAGGTTTAATGCCCGATGGCACCTCGCGGTTTTCTTATAAGGGCCAAACGCTTCTTCATTATATGGGTTGCTCGACGTTTTCCAACTACTCCGTCTTACCCGAAATCTCACTTGCGAAGGTTCGCAAAGATGCCCCGTTTGAGAAAATTTGCTATATCGGTTGTGGTGTGACAACAGGCGTGGGCGCGGTTATGTTTACCGCTAAGGCTGAGCCAAACTGCACAGCCGTTGTATTTGGTTTAGGTGGCATTGGCTTAAATGTTATCCAAGGCCTACGCATGATTGGCGCTAAGCAAATTGTTGGTGTTGATATGAACCCTGCTAAAGAGGCAGTTGCACGTCAATTTGGTATGACAGACTTTGTTAATCCTGCTGATCATGGGGATAAGCTGGTTGACTTCTTGGTTGAGCTCACTGGCGGCGGCGCTGATTACTCATTCGAATGTATTGGTAATGTAGAAGTCATGCGCGCAGCACTTGAGTGCTGCCACAAAGGTTGGGGCGAAAGCATCATCATTGGTGTGGCAGGCGCAGGGCAAGAAATCAAAACTCGTCCGTTCCAGTTGGTCACTGGTCGCTCTTGGCGCGGTACCGCTTTTGGTGGCGCTCGTGGTCGTACTGATGTACCAAAGATTGTAGATATGTATATGGAAGGCCGTATTGATATCGACAAACTCATCACGCACACCATGCCACTGGATGACATCAACAAGGCATTTGATCTAATGCACTCGGGCGAGAGTATTCGCAGCGTAGTCCTTTACTGAGCACATAAACGATGCAAACAGATTCTCAATGGGCTAGCCACGGCGGCACGCTATCGGTCCACACTCATAACAGCGACACCTGCGGCTGCCCGATGACTTTTGGTGTTTACACGCCTCCACAAGCTGCAAATGGCTCGGTGCCCGTTGTCTGGTATCTATCAGGGCTTACCTGCTCGTGGGCAAATGTAATGGAGAAATCAGGCTTACAGCGCGCTGCAAGCGAGCTTGGCCTGATGGTCATCGCACCAGATACCAGCCCTCGTGGTGATGCTATTGCCAATGACGAAGCCTATGATTTAGGCCAAGGCGCGGGATTTTATTTAACCGCAACTGAAGCACCCTGGGCTCCCCACTTCAAGATGGACCAATACATTACCGAAGAGCTATCAGCATTGGTTGCCTCAAACTTCTCAGCTGATATGTCACGCCAAGGTATCACTGGCCACTCGATGGGTGGGCACGGTGCGTTAACGTTGCACCTTAAGCATCCTGATGTATACAAGTCAGTATCGGCATTCTCACCTATCACGTCACCCTCTACGGTGCCTTGGGGTAAAAAAGCGTTTGAGAACTACTTAGGAAACGATCAGAGTAGCTGGGCAAATTATGACGCCAGTAAGCTTGTTGCTAAGCAAGCGAGCAAGGCCACCATGTTGATAGACACCGGCGATGCCGATCAATTTTTGGATGAGCAACTGCAGCCACAAGCATTTATTGATTTGTGCAAAGCCAATGGCCAAGCGCTCAACTATCGCCTACAACCTGGGTACGATCACTCATACTATTTTGTTGCAAGCTTTATTGCCGATCATCTCGCGCACCATAAAGCAGCACTTGGTAACGCATGACGCACACCATCAGCACGATCGAGCAACTGGAAGCCCTTTACGGCCAGCCTTCTCCTCAAGCACTTGCAAAAGAATCTGAACAACTAACGGATGCATACCGAGCTTGGCTGGAGAAGGCTGCATTCTTTGCCTTTGCCAGTGGCGGCACTAATGGGCTCGATTGCTCGCCACGTGGTGATAGCCGTGGCGATGCGTTTAAAATACTCGATAAAAAAACCTTGGCGATACCTGACAGGCGCGGCAACAATCGCTTAGACACCTTGCGCAATATCGTTACCGATTCAACTGTTGCTATTTTATTTTTGATACCTGGGATAACCGAGGCGCTACGCATCAATGGCCATGCGACACTCACTACTGACCCTACTTTGCTTGCGCTATTTGACATGCAGGGTAAGCCGCCTACTTCCGTCATCACCGTGACTATCGATTCAGTGTACTTTCAATGTGCACGAGCCATCATGCGATCAAAGCTTTGGGATGTTGATAGCCAACTATCGCGAGGCGATGTACCCACAGCCGGGCAAATGACGAAAAGTGTAATACCTGATTTTGATGCTGTAGAGTACGATGCCAAACTGGCAGATCGACAGAAAGGTACGCTCTACTAAACCACTCCACCAACTACTTTTTTAGCTTATCCATCAGTATGTTTTTTATTAAACCGGCATCGCTGTTTCAGCCAACTTCACCCAGTACGAACAGCCAACAGGAATAATGTCATCGTTGAAATCGTATTCGGGATGATGCAAGCCGGCAGTATCGCCTTGACCAATAAATACAAACGAACCAGGCCGCGCTTCAAGCATATATGAAAAATCCTCTGCCCCCATTAACGGTGCGCGGTTTGCATTAACGGCTGTCGCACCGACTAGCTCGGATGCAACCTCTACTGCAAACTGTGTTTGATCAGCATGGTTAACCGTAACAGGATAGCCTCGTACGTATTCCAATTGGGCTACCGCCCCATGCGCCTTACCAATATGTTCACAGATTTCTAGCAAGCGTTGCTCTGCCAACTCGCGCGATTCTTCATTGAGTGTGCGCACAGTACCATTCATATAGGCCTGTTGCGGAATGACATTGTCAGTATCGCCCATGTGTATTTGGGTGACTGAAATCACTAAGCTTTCTAGCGGGTTAATATTACGCGATGTGATGGTTTGTATTGACTGCATGAGTTGCATCACCACAATAGCCGGATCGATACACCCGTGTGGCTTAGCAGCGTGGCCGCCCTTACCTTCAATGTTTATAGTAAATGTATCAGCCGATGCCATCAGTGAACTAGGGTTAGTAGCAAAATGCCCTATCGGCATGCCTGGCATATTGTGCATGCCATACACTTCTTGTATCCCAAAGCGATCCATCATGCCGTCATCAATCATCACCTTTGCACCACCACCACCTTCTTCAGCTGGCTGAAAGATAACTACCACGGTGCCGTCAAACTGGCGCTCCTCGGCTAGATACTTCGCTGCACCTAACAACATCGCGGTATGACCATCATGCCCACAAGCATGCATCTTGCCTTGAACTGTTGATTGATATTCAACGCCGGTTTTTTCTAATATAGGTAAGGCATCCATATCAGCACGTAAGGCAATTACCTTATTGGAGCTATTGGCCTTGCCTTTTATTACGCCCACTACACCTGTTTTACCTATGCCGGTTACCACTTCATCCACGCCAAACTCTCGTAGCTTTTTGGCTACTAGATCGGCGGTGCGCTCCACATCGAACTGTAGCTCTGGGTGCGCATGTATATCGCGGCGCCACGCAGTAATTTCTTGATGCAAATCAGCAAAGCGGTTTATGGCTGGCATGGCCTATCCTGTTGTGTCATAGTTTGTATGCCACGATCATCTCACTAAAGCCATGTCATCACAATCACCTCTCAAGGGCTTGCGCATAATTGAACTACAGGCTATCGGCCCCGTACCTTTTGCTGGCATGTTGCTGCGCCAGCTCGGCGCTGATGTGACAGTGATGAACGCCCCAGGCAATAGCAATCTTGGCTTGCCCGTTTCACCAAAATTCGATCTCTTCGCCGCTGGCAAATCGGTGATTGAGCTGGATCTGAAAACTCAGGAAGGGCTGGCAGTATTGCACGAGCATTTGGCTGATACAGATGTACTACTTGAGGGGTTTCGCCCAGGTGTAATGGAGCGGCTAAATTTATCACCCGCTACACTAGTGCAACAACATTCACGCCTGATCATTGGGCGCTTATCAGGTTTTGGGGAGTCAGGCCCGCTGGCTGCACGCGCTGGCCACGACATTAACTACCTAGCTTTGTCAGGCGTGTTGCACGCAATTGGTAACGATACACCTGCAGTACCGCTTAATTTGATCGGTGACTTTGGTGGTGGCGCTATGCATTTGCTCGTGGGCATTTTGGCAAAGCTCGTTGAACGTTCAATAAACGGTGCTGGTGGTGTAGTGACTACTAGCATCCTTGCTGGCACCATTGGGCTAACACCCATGCTCTACAGTTTATTTGCTGACAAACAATGGCAAACACAACGGTTCAACAATTTACTCGATGGTGGCGCGCCGTTTTATGCCGTTTACAAAACGATGGATAGCCGCTTTATCGCCGTTGGTGCGCTTGAGCCTAAGTTTTTTAAGCAACTATTAATACTCACTCAACTCGAAGGCTCTATCAATGCAGCTGAGCAATATCAGCGTTCCAGTTGGCCAGCCATGCAGGCTCTGCTCACGCAACGATTTTCTGAACGCAACAGAGACGACTGGGCAGCTGATGCGCAGACATTGGATTGCTGCGTTACGCCTGTACTTGATATTATAGAAGCTAGCCAACATATCCATAACAATGCTAACAACTGGTACAGCGCTACCCCATTTGCACAGCCTAATCCCGTAATCGATTTTTCCAGTAGTCTGGACAGCAACCAATACAGCGAAAAGCAACATGACTAACGCAGTTAACGCATCAATGCCATTTCAAAACCGGTTTGCTCAGCTACCGCCGCAGCTGTTTAGCGAAGTACTTCCCACCGCTGTTAGTAATCCTCAATGGATCAAATTTAATGAAGCACTCGCTACGGAACTCGGGCTAGACGTTGCATTGTTAAACACACCTGATGCAGTAGGTATATTTTCAGGTAACGCGATACCTGAGGCAGCCAAACCCTTAGCAATGACCTACGCCGGCCATCAGTTTGGTCATTGGGTACCTCAGTTGGGAGATGGCCGTGCTGTACTACTTGGAGACTTGCAAGATACGCATGGGCAGTACCGCGAGATACAGCTTAAGGGCGCCGGGGTTACACCCTACTCACGCAATGGCGACGGCCGTGCTTGGCTAGGGCCTGTACTACGGGAATACATTGTTAGTGAAGCTATGTCAGCCCTAGGCGTACCTACAACACGTGCACTAGCCGCCGTGCTTACAGGCGATGAAGTACGTCGTGAGGGAGCCATGCCTGGTGCGATCATTACACGTGTTGCGAAGAGCCACGTACGTGTTGGCACCTTCCAGTATTTTATAGCGCGCAATGATCTGCCAGCAATCGAGGCACTTATGCAGCATATGATCAACACCTGCTACCCCCAATTAAAAGACGCAAGTAATCCGGCGGCAGCCTTGTTTAGCGAAGTCATTGGTACGCAGGCTGATCTGGTAGCACAATGGCAAAGCGTGGGTTTTATCCACGGCGTGATGAACACCGACAACATGGCTATTTCGGGTGAAACTATTGACTACGGGCCCTGCGCTTTCCTTGATGAGTACGACCCAAAAAAGGTGTTCAGTTCGATTGATCAAATGGGGCGCTACGCTTATGCCAACCAACCGGCGGCTGCACAATGGAACTTATCGAACTTCGCTCAAGCGCTACTACCCTTTATAGATGATGACAAAGAGGTGGCGTTAACTAATGCACAAGCATTACTTGATGAGTTCCCACAACGTTATCAAGCAGCCTATGCCCAACGTATGCTTGCCAAGATTGGTATCAGCGAGCAACTAAGCGATGATATAGAGTTGCTTACTGAGTTGTTAGATTTGCTGGCTGAAAGTAAGGCAGATTTTACCCTGACGTTCAGCCATCTAACAAGCCTAATGCCCTCTGCCCCCAAAGCAACAATCGACACTAATCAGTACTACCAACCACCAGGCTCTCTACAAGCTTGGGTAGGAAAATGGCAACAACGGCTAGAACAACTGAACACAAGCAGCGCACAACAACTTGCCTTAATGCAGCAGAGCAATCCCGCGTTAATACCACGCAACCACCGAATAGAAGCTTGCATACAATCAGCTGTTGAGAATAATTTCGAGCCGTTTAATGATTTGGTAGAGGCGTTACAGCAACCCTATAGCCCAAGTGAGCGATATGAGTATCTAGCGCAGCCACCTAACGAGCGTGAAGTGGTGACGAAAACGTTTTGTGGTACTTAGTGGTAAAGCAATACAAGTTTTACACGGTGCTTAGGCTGGCTCTGGAACCAATTTTTTCTGCTGTTTATAGGCGGCGATTAGATCGGTAACCAACACACCGTCTATAGTCATACCCACTAAATTAACGTTTTCGATACTAACGTTAGCAAGATTGGCATTATGGATTTTGGCATCAGATAAGTTTACGTGGCTAAGTTGGCTTTCACCAAGGTCGACGTTATAAAAATTCGCGCGCCCTAGGTTAGTCTCTTTAAATCGAACGGCAAAAAGATTACTACCGGCAAAGTTGGCGTTTTCTAGCACCGCATAGAAGGACGCGCCAGAAAGGTTCACACCATTAAAATGGGCCTTAGACATATCAGCCCCAGAAAACTCAGCACCCTTGTGCTCAGTATTGGGGAACGGGTTGGTATCGGGCATTGGTTCATCCTAAGAGCCAGCTCAAAATTGCCTACATTAACTATATCAGCCGAACGAGCTGCGTCAAGTTTTGCTAACGTTGATGATACCAACACCGTCATGGACATCGATCTAGCGGTAATAGGAAGTGCTTAATTATTACCACCTTCACGCGCCATTTTGAATGCCGTGCTAACACCTAGAAGTAAGAACAATAGGCTCATCCAGCCTGTGCTGTACCACATGATATCCCAGGTAGACATGTCAGAAACAGATTCACCACCGTTCCAAGCAGCTTCAAAATCGGTTGGACCGAAGTCAGCGCCTAGAGTATGAACATCTTCTAGAAACGGTTGAGTAGTTTCGACGAATTCATCCAGTTCATATTGATCAACATCTTTTGCATTGTCAGCATTGGTGTAGCCGCGATCAACCATAAAAGTTTTGATAGACGTTTCATTTCTTGAGACTGAAGAAAACTCACTTGCATCCAACCGATACTCTGCCTCGTATTCCTGCCACTCCGAAGCTAAACTGCCTTCGGCTACAAGATCATCTTTAACCGATAACGCAGTGAAGTACTTACCACCCATTATAGAAAGTATCGCTAATATAGCGCAGTACGCCCCAATCTTATTACCCTTACAGCTCGTCATGGTTGATGCAAAACCTATTGCACCACCAATTGCCCAAGCGATAAATCCGAATTCCCAACCGATGCCAATTGCAATCGCCATCCAAACAAAAGCGCCGAGCGCAGCTGCAGCTGCTGGGAAGATCAAACCTACAGAGGTAAATATCTCTTCTTCATCATCTTCTTCAGTATCGTTACTCGACGCTAAAGTGAAACCGCAGCTTTTGCATTCATCAAACCCCTTGTCTTGCTCGTGCTGACATTTAGGGCATTCCATACGATGGGCCTCTAACGATTTCTTTTGAACCGTCGCTGGCGGTATTACTGTGGCGCCTTCAGTTTGTACTGCTGATGCAGGTATTGCTGCCTCAGGTGCCGCACTTTTAACTGGCTCCGCTTTCGGCTGCACTACAGCTAATGAAAATTGATCATCGTTGCTGGCAACAGCCTTAACGGTAACTGCTACACCAATCGAATTTAACTTAGATTCAAACAAATCAACTTGTTTTTGAGACAAGCCTTGTTTGACCAATTTTTTGTTGTTAACGAAATCGGCAGCCTTATCAGGTGATACACCAAACATCTTCGAGAATTCTACTGCTACCTGATCTGATTCGAACCCCTCTAAAACCGATCCATTAGTGGAAATTCTGAATTGATTGCTGCTGGCCATGTGGCATCCTTACGTCATGTATTAAATTTATGCCAGAGCATCGCGATTAACTTAGCTAGGCTATATGAATTAGGGAGCGTTCGGATGCTGGGAGGCTGTAGCAGTTTGAAATGCTTGTGTGATCCAACAGAGCTTGCACTGCTGGCAAACTCTGTTGATTTGAACTACTTCTCGTTAAACCAGCTGCAGGCAAGGTACGCTGCAATACTTGCTGTGACAGTCTGCGATAATTATTGATCGCACTTTAAGCAACCGCCTCAATACTGGCCCACTTGGTTACTGATTAGCTGCGCGCATGAAAACAGCTTAGGTTTCAGTGACTTTTCGCTTTTTAAGACGTTCAAAGATCATCCGATTGTGCGACTCAATGTAAATCGCTAAGTGATCATCTAAGCGATCAATGCGTTTGGATAGGTTCCAGGAACGCCGAGAGAGTCTACTCATTTTGTCACGAAACATAGCCAAGGTATGGTTGATACTAAACAACGGATCACGCCCGACTTTCTTGAGTTCGCCTTGCCCGCTAACCGATCCTCTAGCGCTTTTGTGAGTCACGTGAGTGGCGTGTGGAAAGTGTTGTTTAATCACGACTGGATAGTGATTGTGTTCATCAGTACGAAAAGTTGTGTGTATAGGTAGCAGGTCAGTTAGCTGCTTCAACAGGCGATTACGTTGGCGCCTGCTGTGATCCGCTCTATGACCGTACTTTTGCTTTGCTA
>CALJAA010000104.1 GCA_938028465.1 uncultured Granulosicoccaceae bacterium
AGACGTGTGTTCGCATGAATCTTATTGGAACGCTACTCTTTTGCGCTCTGAGCCACTCGAAACGCCATATGCTTTGCCCGGAAAAAAGCATGAATCCAACTGGCAACAAAAAGAATTCTCGCTAAGTGTTAAAGGCCAGAACGGTGAGTTTATTGCCGCCGTATTCGCATTGCTGCTCGCACGGCTTTCTACAAAAGCAGATTTTACCTTAGCCCTGCGAACACTCGCGCTACATCAGTACGAGCCACGCCTGCAGGCTTATGTGTCTCAGGTCGTGCCATTGGCATTTAATTATGACCCTGAAATGGATTTTAATGCTTGGCGGATTTTGTGTAGCAAGAGGGTGCAAGAAGCAGAGGATCGAATTGGGTTTCTAACCGACATCTTTGCACGTGACCCGGAATTGGAAGAAGTAATTGACTGTAAGCACTACCCAATTCGGCTAGAGCGAGTGCATAGTTTATCGGACGCTATACCGTCTGTGGATATTGGCAATACTCAATTAGTGCTCTTAATTTCTGAAAACGCAAGTGCCGTGAAAATTCACTACGATGCGGCATGCATCACCGAGGATTCAGTAACGCGCCTGTGTGATCAATTTACGATGCTGTTGAATGCGGTGATCGAAAACCCATCTGATGCATTACAAAATTATCCGCTACTGCCTGATGCTGAGTTGCAACTTTTGCAAACATGGAACAGCTCAAGCTCAGCGTATGATCCCAACGTTGCTGTGCATCAACTTGTTGAGCGTCAAGCTGCTCAAGTCGCCGATAGAATAGCGTACCAGTTTGGCCAGCAAAAGCTGACTTATGGTCAATTAAATTCTCGTGCAAACCAGCTTGCTCGTTTTCTTCAGGATAACGGGGCGCAAGCAGGAGACTTAATCGGTGTTTTTCTAGATCGCACTTTGGATATGGTGGTTGCATTGTTAGCAACGTTAAAAGCCGGCTGTGCCTATGTGCCGATGGACCCTGCTTACCCGGAAGGCCGGTTAAACCATATGGTGGCAGATTCTCAATTGACCATGATTATCACGCAGCAAGCTTACGCAGAACGGCAGCCGTGTTCAGGTATGCAGTTAGTGTTGATAGAAGAGATGCAAGCTGAAATCGATGCCTGCGATGATTCTGATCTGAATGTCGTGTTAAGCACGTCATCGCTGGCGTATGTCATATACACCTCGGGTAGCACAGGCACGCCAAAAGGCGTCATGGTAGAGCATCGGAATGTCACTAATTTTTTCGCTGGTATGGATCAGCGTGTAGAGCCCGGACCTGGCACCTGGTTAGCTGTCACGAGCATTTCCTTTGATATCTCTGTGCTGGAAATATTTTGGACTTTATGTCGTGGATTTACTGTTGTCCTATATTCAGATGCAAATCATCAACCGAAGACGCTAGATGTAAGTGCTAAAACATCCGGTGAATCAGTCGAATTTGGTTTGTTTTACTGGAATGTGGCAACTAAAGAGAATGAATACGACACTGATAAATACAAACTTTTGCTAGAAAGCGCAAAGTATGCAGATGCTAATGGCTTCAGCTCCATCTGGACGCCAGAGCGACACTTTGATGCATTTGGTGGCTTATTTCCGAACCCATCTGTAACCAGTGCTGCGCTGGCCACTATCACGGAACGAATAGCGATCCGAGCTGGCAGTTGTGTGGTGCCACTACACAACCCAATCCGCATAGCAGAAGAGTGGGCGGTTGTAGACAACCTATCCAACGGTCGCGTTGGGATTGCGATGGCTGCTGGTTGGGCTGCCCCGGACTTTGCGATAAAACCTGAGAATTTCTCAGACGCTAAAAATATCATGTTTGAATCGGCAAAAACTGTCCAGCGTTTGTGGCGAGGTGAAACCGTCGAGTTCCCTGGTCCCAAAGATGCGCCGGTAAAAGTAAGAACCCTTCCTCGCCCATTGCAAGCCGAATTACCATTGTGGATTACCACTGCGGGCAATATAGACAACTTTAAAAGCGCAGGGGAAATGGGAGCCAATTTGCTCACGCATTTGCTGGGTCAAACCATTGAAGAGGTGGCCGAAAAAATAAAAGCCTACCGACAATCCTGGAAGCACGCTGGCCATGCGGGAGAGGGTGTAGTGACCGTGATGTTGCACACGTTTGTTGGCAAAGATCAGGCTGAGGTAGAAGACGTAGTTCGTCAACCGCTAAAAAATTATCTAAAAAGCGCGATGTTTCTTGTAAAAGAATCCGCATGGCAGTTTCCCACGTTTAAAAAAATGTCTGAACAACAAGGCAAAACGCTGGATGAGTTTTTCGAGACAATTTCTGAAGAAGACATGGATGCCTTGCTCGAATTTGCATTTGAACGGTATTTCCGGACCAGTGGTCTGTTTGGAACGCCAGAGAGCTGTATGCCAATGATCGATAAAATAAATAGTGCTGACGTTGATGAAGTTGCTTGCTTGATCGACTTTGGTATTAAGGACGATGTGGTCTTAGAGCACCTGCCGTATTTAAACGACCTGTACCAACTAAGTCGTGACTCAGCAGCACAGGCAATAAACGTTAGTGAGAGCTTAAGCTTACCTGAGCTAATGCAGAAAAATGATGTTACCCATCTTCAATGCACACCATCGATGGCGACCTTGCTAGCCGCAGACCGAGAAGCTCACGCTGGGCTTGCAAAGCTTCAACACATGATGGTTGGTGGCGAAGCATTTCCGCTGGAGCTTTCCAAATCTCTTGATTCGCTGGTGGGTGGTCGAGTGACCAATATGTACGGCCCAACGGAAACCACTATTTGGTCAACCACTGGCGATGTACGGATTACCGATGATCAGTTTGTATCCATTGGGCATGTGTTGCCGAATCAACAATGCTATATATTAGATAAAAACCAGCAACGTTTACCCATTGGTACGGTGGGAGAATTGTATATAGCGGGTGATGGCGTTGTTAGAGGGTATCTCAATCGACCAGATTTAACTAGCGGTGCTTTTTTTAAAGATCCTTACTCAAAGTACGCTGATGCGAAAATGTATAGGACAGGCGACCTTGCCAGATATTTGCCAGACGGGCGATTAGAGTGTCTTGGGCGAGTAGACCAACAAATAAAAATTAGAGGTTATCGAGTAGAGCTTGGCGAAATAGAATCTGTGATGTGCCAAAACCGAGGGATCAAGGAAGCCGTAGTGGTTTTACGTGAGTTTGTGGCTGGTGATAAACGACTTGTGGCTTATTTAACCTGTGTACCCGGCAGCACCTTTAATAAAAGTGATTTTAAAAATCGCTTGCGTGAACAATTGCCTGAGTTCATGGTGCCAACGATATTCGTTGTAATGGACAAACTCCCGTTAACCCCTAACGGAAAAATCGATAGAAATAAACTGCCTGAACCACCATCCTCACAACGCTCAAAATTAACTGTCAATGAGCCGGATAGCAGTACTCAAAAACTGTTAGTCGAAATATGGTTAAAAGTATTAAATGTAGAAAGTGTTGGTGTGAAGGATAATTTTTTCGACATCGGAGGACACTCCTTGTTGATTGTTCAGGTGCTGAATGAGCTTAGTGAAAGTGTCAGTAAACCAGTCAAATTAACGGATTTGTTCAGGTACACCACTATCGAAGCTTTAGCCACGTTCTTAGATAGTGATGGCGAGGCTGCTAATATGTCTGATAACAAAGCAAACAATATGAGCCAAGGTCAGGCTCGCGTTGCCGCGCGTAAAGCTTCAATGGCTCGCCGGAGGCGCAGGTCGGCACCCTAGTAATCGCAAGCCGTTAATTTTATGGAGTGATTGAAAAAGTGAGTGAACAAAATAGCGGTGATGGCGAAGGGGAGGTTGGTCTCGATATCGCCGTGGTTGGTTTGGCTTGTCGTTTTCCCGATGCGCAAACCCCCGATGCTTTCTGGAATAACTTGCGCACTGGCCATGAATCCTTGAAAGAGCTGGATGATGAGCAACTACGCGCCGCGGGAGTTAGTGATGCAGAGTTATCGGATCCCGATTATGTTAAGGCAAGTATGTCCTTGCAAGATCTTAAGTGCTTTGATGCTGAATTTTTTGGGTTTAGTCCTCGTGAAGCGGCCATTATGGATCCGCAACACAGAATCTTTTTGGAGACTTGCTGGGAAGCTTTAGAAAACGCTGGCCATAATCCCGATGTGTTTGACGGGCCAATAGGCGTGTTTGCCGGCTCTGGTCATAACGCTTACCTGCCGTACAACTTGCTTAGCAACCCGGAGTTATTAGAAGACATTGGATTCTTTTTGTTGCGGCATACCGGTAACGACAAGGACTTCTTAACAACGAGAGTCTCCTACTGTTTAAATCTGCAAGGTCCAAGTATTGCTGTACAAACTGCTTGTTCAACGTCTCTGGTTGCCGTGCACCTTGCCGCTCAGAGTCTTGCGCGCTTTGAATGCGACATGGCGATGGCGGGTGGCGTAACCATCGAGTACCCCATAGGCCAGGGTTATCTATTCAAGGACAATGAAATTCTCTCGCCAGATGGGCATTGCCGGCCATTTGATGATAATGCCAACGGAACGGTATTCGGCAATGGTTCAGGGGTGGTTGCTTTGCGTCGCCTTGAAGACGCGTTGGATAGCGGCGATAAGATTCACGCGGTGATTCGATCCTCAGCGGTGAACAATGATGGTATTGGTAAAGTTAGTTACCTTGCGCCAAGTGTTGAAGGGCAGTCTGCCGCGGTTGAGGAAGCATTGGGTATGGCAGATATAGACCCAGCTTCGGTCAGTTATATCGAGTGTCATGGCACAGCCACGAAGATGGGCGATCCAATCGAAGTTGAGGCGCTAAATCAGGCTTACGGGCAGGGTGGCCGGCAGGCTGGTACTTGCGCTCTGGGCTCTGTGAAATCCAATATTGGTCACCTGGATACTGCGGCCGGCGCAGCCAGTTTGATTAAAGTGATTCAATCCCTAAAAAATCAGCAAATTCCACCCACTTTGCATTTTCAATCTCCTAATGCCGCTATGAACATTGAGCAGACGCCATTTTTTGTCAATGCGCAACTGCAAGAATGGCATAGCGAAGGCCCAAGGCGAGCTGGGGTGAGTTCGCTTGGGGTTGGTGGAACCAATGCACACGTCATTGTTGAGCAAGCACCTGTGCAATCCAGTTCTGAATCTAGACAGCAGCAGTTGTTGGTTTTATCGGCGCGTAGTCAGTCGGCATTGCGAAACCTCTGTGCCAATTACGCAGAGCACTTACAGCATAGTCGTCAACCGCTTGCAGATATTAGCTATACAGCAAGCGCTGGTCGAAAAGCATTTACTTATCGTTGCTGCGTCGCTGGGTCAACCAAAAATGAAATTCAAGAAGCGCTACAGGCGCTAGATACCGATAAGGTGTTTTTTGAGCAAGCACCTGAAACTGCAGCGGATATTGCATTCATGTTTGCTGGCGGTGGCGCTCAATATCCCAATATGGGCTTTGATCTTTATCAACAAGAACCGGTCTATCGGGATGTTATTGATCAATGTCTTGAAGTAGCAGATCAACTATTAGATTTTGATTTGGTGCAACTGTTATTTCCGGATGCATCTCAAAGGAAATCTGCGACGGCTGAGCTGGAGCGGCCATCTCGGGCGCTACCTGCATTACTGAGTTCGCAGTATGCGCAAGCTCGCTTGTGGGAAAGCTTAGGGGTTAACGCAAAGGCTTATATCGGTCATAGTATGGGCGAGTACACTGCAGCGTGCTTAGCTGGCGTGTTTAGTTTGAATGATGCTATGGCTATCGTAGCAAAGCGCGGTAAATTGTTTGAACAGCTAGAAGTTGGATCTATGCTTAGCGTGATGTTGCCAGAGCAGATCCTTTTAGACAAAATTGGATCCGGTGGTGAAATATCAATTGCTGCGGTTAACGGTCCGGAGCTGTGTGTTGCCTCAGGGCCTGAAGCGGCCATAGACAATTTAAATTCTATTCTGACTAAAGAAGACGTTGCCTGTCAGCGCATACACATATCGGTTGCTGCACATTCAACGATGGTTGAACCCGTGTTAGAAGAGTTTCGGCAATTTCTGCAGACTGTGGATTTTCAAAAGCCAACGCTACCCGTTGTGTCTAATCTAACAGGCGATTGGTTAACCGACGAACAAGCCTGTAGTCCTGACTATTGGGTTCAACACCTTCGTCAGACCGTCCGATTCTATGATGGCCTTGATTTGTTGCTAACTTCATCAGAGCATCAGGTTTTATTGGAAGTTGGCCCTGGCAATACACTGACTTCGGCAGCACGTCAGCACCCTAAAGTAGCAAAAGAGTCTCTAACATTTTCAAGTATGCGGCATGCAAAGCAATCGCGCGATGATCGAGCCGTCATGTTGACTACCTTAGGTCGGCTTTGGGGTTGTGGTGCAATCGATGATTTGTCTGTTTTACATGCTGGCGAGAAACGTTTGCGGGTGGAACTTCCCACATACCCATTCGAGCGGCAAGCTCATTGGATCGAGCCAGGAAGTCTCACACCTACGGCAAGTAAAACTGCACGTCAACCTGTCGATCACTGGTGCTATGAGCCCGATTGGCGACCAT
>CALJAA010000105.1 GCA_938028465.1 uncultured Granulosicoccaceae bacterium
CAAACAAAAAACCTGGGATGGCATAACCAACAATAACTAAGGCGCTCGTCCACACATCAAAACCAGTACCGTCTCTTACCGCTTTTTTAATACCGAGGGGGATTGAGATGAGATAGACCAGCAGCGTTGTCCAAAGGCCCAATGATATGGATACCGGCATCTTATCCTTAACCAGATCAACTACTGAGCGATCACGAAAAAAGCTATCACCAAAATCGAAACGAACATAGTCCTTTATCATTTTGACAAACCGAACATGCGCTGGCTGATCAAAACCGTACTGTTTCTCGATATCTTTGATTAGATCGGGGTCAAGACCACGCGCGCCTCGATAGGCAGACGAATCCCCTGAGTTATTACTTGTTTGACCACCTTCAGACGATTCACCGGATATTCGCGCAGTTGCATCTACCGCTCGCCCTTTTAATTGAGCGATCATTTGCTCGACTGGACCGCCAGGCGCTGCTTGAATGATGACGAAATTGATGATCATGATCCCCAGCAAGGTGGGGATAATCAAAGCCAAACGCCTGACAATATAAGCCAGCATATTAGGTTTAGTTGACCCGTGTTAACAGATGATAGGTGATCAAGGCAAACGTGCTTCTTTTTCTGGATCAATCCACCACGTGTTAAAACCTAATGACTTAATTGGCGCAATGGCTGGTCGAGAAAATTTATTCCAGTAAGCAACTCGGTATGTTGGCCCAAAGTAGTGTGGTATTACATAGTGATTGTGTAGTAATACGCGATCCAGCGCCTTAGTGGCAGTCACCAATGATTTTCTACTAGGTGCATTAACAATAAGCTTGATTAGTTCATCGATGACTGGATTTTTGATCCCAACATAGTTTCTTGAACCCGGCTCATCAGCGGCAGCCGAACTCCACATATCAAACTGCTCATTGCCTGGCGAGTCAGATTGCGACCAACCCAATACGAGCATATCGTAATCGAAGTCCTCTACTCGCTTTTCGTATTGAGCACTGTCAATAACACGAACCTTTAAGCCAACACCTAAGCGTTCGAGTGTTTTACGGAACGCTAAGCCAATTTTCTCCACACTCGGCTGAGCGATAACCAGTTCAATCTCCATGACTTCACCTGACTCCAAGTGAGTCATTTTGCCGTCTTTTACTTCCCAACCGGCTTCTTTAAAGAGTCGTAACGCTTTTCGGTATTGCTTACGTATGTTGCCACTGCCATCATTAACAGGCAACGTGTACTCTTCGTTAAACACAGACGCTGGCAACTGATCTCGATATTGTTCAAGAATTTCAAGCTCATCGCCTTCGGGTAAACCGGTGGCCATAAACTCTGAATTTTGAAAATAACTATTGATGCGCTGATAAGCGCCGTAGAACAAGTTTTTGTTCATCCATTCAAAATCAAAAGCATACCCAAGGGCTTGGCGTACGCGCGCATCTGAAAATTTCGACTTGCGAGAATTTAATACAAAGGCCTGCATACGCTGAATCCTCTGATCAGGGATTTCTTCTTTAACCACATTACCCGCCTCTACCGCCGGGAAATCATATCCAGTTTTCCAGATTTTCGATATGTACTCAGTACGAAAATCAACATCACCACTCTTTAAGGCTTCAAGCGCAACTGTTAGATCACGATAATAATCGTAGCCAAGCGTGTCAATATTGTTGGTGCCTTTATTAACAGGTAAATCTTGCGCCCAGTAATCTGTCACGCGTTCGTAACTAATAGAGCGGCCCGGATCAATCTTGCCAATCTTGTAGGGCCCACTACCAAGCAATGGATCAAGCGTCGTTTTCTCAAAATCCCGGTCTTCCCAAAAGTGCTTAGGTAAGATCGACAAGCCACCGATCAATAGTGGCAGCTCACCGTTATTACCTTCACTAAAATGAAACTTTACTTTATGAGTATCAAGAATTTCTGCCTTTACAATGGCGGCATAGAGAGACTTATAAAACGGGTGACCTTTACTCTTTAATGTATCGAAAGTCCAAACAACATCTTCTGCCGTTAACGCTTCACCATCATGCCAGCGCGCCTCCGTTCTCAAATTGAAGATGACCCAACGCTTATCATCAGGCACTTCCATTGTTTCAGCAATCAAACCATAAACTGAAAATGCTTCATCACCACTACTGACGGTGAGCGAGTCATACATTAATCCTAAGCCAGCCGCTGCGACGCCTTTAAGAATAAAAGGATTGAGGTTGTCATACGTACCCAACGACGCTTGCTTAGCCTGTCCACCTTTAATCGCATCGGGATTCACGTAATCGAAATGAGTAAAATCAGCGGGATATTTGAGATCCCCGTACTTGGACAAACCATGGGCAGGCTCAGCGCCTTGAGCCAATACTGGCGCGGCAACCAGCGCAGCTGTAGCGACAAGATAAGGCAGGCGGCTTAGCCTACGCATTAATTTAGATAGTGAAACATCAAGAACATTGCTACCCACTGATAACCTCCAAGGGTCTATTACGGCTGATAATGTGAAGCTGGCCAGACTAAGAATCATTACAAGGTCTGTGCCGATAAGCCTTAGTAACGCAAGCTATCCGGTAGTTCCGGGAAAATTAACCCCGGTGAGCTGCCATCTAACGGCACATCAGGCCATCTTGAGGGCGCAGGCTCTAGGCCCCAGTTAATCGGGCTGCGCGATTGTATGCCGTTACCAAAGCCCCCATCGAACGCGCCTGATTGCCCCGCGACGGTTAAAAAGCCCAAAATCGCCGCTAATCCAGCAGCTGCGGCGAGGGCTATTTTGACAACGCTATAGGGGCGTTCTCCACGAACTTTGCCGGTACGCCCATTGACAACAAATCGATAGGTCTTTTTCCGGAACGAAAAGCCTGCCGTCCATACCGGCAACAGCACATGCTTAAAAGTAGTATCACTGTGCTGTGTTCGCAAACCACCGATGCGCTGTTGATCACCGCCAATAGCATTCTGCACATCACTGCGAATAATGCGATCCATTGTGCTCTGCGCAAAATTGAAGCCCTTATCAAGATCAACTTGATACACCTCGCTGCTAAAGCCACTCAGATACTCTTCGGTGTATGGCACGAGGTTGGGTAAATCCCAAGGTTCGAGCCAATCCGTAATTTTGCGAGGTAACGTTTTAGTAGCACCGACTAACACATCATCAAAATGACGTGAGGTGCGACCACTAACGGGTGTCCATCGTACTTTAGGAACGCGGCGTGTACGAGTCACACGCCGATTATTTTCGATAGCTGTGTAACGCTGAGTGACGTAATACACATCGCCACGCTGCCCTTGGTAAGCAGTGGCGGTATCGCTGTCGTAAGTCCAGTAAGGAATATAGACACCATGCAGGGATGCATCATCGCGCGCGTATTTCTTGAGCTCATTTGGTGCAAACCATAATTTATTAAGCCATTTTGTATAGGCTTCACGCGCTTGCGAATCGCTTATTTTAAACGGCAGTAGCGCTTTGGGTTTTATCGGTTTGGCTTTACTGGTGGATGTCACCACCGTGGTGCTACAAAAAGGGCACTCGCCTGCATGAATGTGCGCATCGAGTGCAAACTCAGCGGCACAGTTAGGACATTTTATTATATGTGTTTCGACCGACACCGACCTGGACGTTTGCAAACGTCGCAGTGCGGTGTGTAGGTCGAGCTCTTCGATATGCCTAGTCGGGCTAGCAATGGCATTAGCATGCCCGCAGTACTGGCACTCAAGCGACTGCGTACCCACTGCGTAATGCAATACCGCACCACATTGTTGGCACGGAAACCGAGTTTCAGTCAGTGCAGCCGTTGTGGCCTCACCTACTGATCGCCCAGAATCAACGGGCCAATCTTTCATTACAGGTTTAAGCTCGGTTGATAGGTGGTGGCGATGAACTCAATCCTTTAAATAATTCAGCCAAAGCTGGCACATTACTAACGGCTTGCCAATCAACCATCGATGGCGACCATACTAACGTTGCCGATGTAATTGACCCGTTTGCAGCTCGCTGCTTTAATTCAGACAGACTAAAAGGACCGGATGCCGCATCACCATCGGCAATATGAAACTCTACTGCCTGTGGCACTGGCGGTGGTGTTGATCTAGCTGAATGACCACTACCGACACTTTCATTCATCCGGTTAGCCATAGCTAGGCCAACGCCCATACCGATGCCTTCTGATGCACCACCACCCGGGTTTTGAGCCGCGCCCTCCATCGCCACACCTGTTTGGTACTGCAGGTAACGATCAAGATTGCCAGTCATACCCATGCTGGTGCGTTTGTCTAATGCTTCTGCAACACTAGGTGGCAAAGAGATGTTTTCCACTAACAACTTAGTGAGCTCAAGCCCGTATTCAGAAAACTCAGGCGCGATGCGCCGTGTTAAAAACTCACTGAGTTGATCGTAGTTAGCCGCCATATCCAAAATCGGTATACCTGCACCACCCACAATAGTGGAGAAGCGCGAAATAATTAGATTACGTAATTGGTTGCTTATCTCATCGGTTGTAAACACACCTTCCGTACCGACGATCTCACGAATAAATTTTAATGGATCAAGGACACGAATCGAGTAGTTACCAAATGCGCGCAAACGTAGCCCACCGAATTCAGGATCACGCAGCATCAGTGGGTGCTTAGTACCCCATTTAAGATCGGTGAAACGCCTAGCATTAACGAAATACACTTCTGCTTTAAACGGGCTTTCAAAGCCGTGATGCCAATTTTGCAGTGTGGTGAGTAATGGCAGGTTACGGGTTTCTAGCTCGTAAGTGCCTGGGCCGAGCACATCTGCAACTTCGCCTTCGTTGACAAATACCGCAAACTGAGACTCACGAACAATCAGCTTAGCGCCGTATTTAATCTCGTTGCCGTAGCGTTCAAAGCGATAAACCATCGTTTCGCTGCTGTCATCGGTCCATTCGATGACATCAACAAACTCATTAAACAATCGGCTGAATAGCCCCATTTTAAACCTCCGCCGACGTCGGCACAGCAGTAGAGCCTTTTGCCTGAGCGGCTTTTAGTGAGGCTTTTAGCTCCGCTTCCATCTCCTGCAAAGCTTTCTCAGCTTCGGCCCGACGGCGCTTTCCTTCATCAGCAATCTGCAGGCTCTCTTCCACTGTTGCGATTAAGTTTTCATTGGCCTTACGTACAGCATTAACATCAAACACACCGCGCTCTAGCTCTTCACGAACCGTGCGGTTAGCCGTACGTAGATTTTCAGCGTTTTTCTCGAGTAAATCGTTGGTGAGATCACTTGCCGCCTTAACACTCTTAGCAGCTTCAGCTGAGCGAAAAATCGTAACGGCCTGTGCAAGTTGTTGACGCCACAAAGGAACGGTATTAACAAGCGTTGAATTAATCTTGTTTACTAAGCCTTTATCATTTTCTTGAATAAGACGAATGCTAGGCAAGCCTTGCATAGCCACTTGACGCGTAAGCTTAAGGTCGTGTACTCGACGCTCAAGATCATCACGGCCACTTCGCAAATCTCGAAGCTGTTGTGCGGCTAATACTTCGTCAGTGTTCTCCGCTGCTTTCTCTGCTTCTGGAATCATGTTTTCTTCAATGTACTTGATCTTCTGCTCGCCAGCAGCAATGTAAAGCTCCAGGTTGTGGAAGTACTCCAGGTTGGCATCGTAAAGCTTATCCAGAGATTTTATATCACGTAGTAGTGTTGTTTTATGCCCTTCTAAATCATCAGTCACCACATCGACTTGCTTGCGCACACCTTCATACTGTTGGATAAATTTGGCAACTGGAGTAATTCCGCCAAACAACTTTCGCCACAAACGTGAGAAAAACCCCGGTGGTTTGTTAGGATCAAAATCAGCAACTTCAAAGCCTCGTAATACAGTGACCATTCCATTTAATGATTTACCTGCCGAACCCACATCTTTATTTCTCACACCTTCAAGCATACTGTCAGAAATAGTCGTGAGTTCTTGTTGAGCCTTGCTACCAAAAAAGATCACTGAATTGCTGTCAGATAAGTCGATATCTTCCATTAGCTTATCGATGCGCGTGCGTTCCGTTGCATCAGCTTCTTCGTAGGTCACTATTTCGTATTTAACATCTGCCAGCATTTCAGTGCCAGGCAAAATATCAACTTCCGTTGCTACGTCTACTTTGGTGTCGGCCATTATTCACTCCTAGTTTGTTCGTATTTGTTTGGTCTTTAATTTGTGCATGTTCAATTGCGCAACCTGATACTGAAAGAATTAAACCACGCCCTCTTTCTCAAGCTGCATTTGTAGCACTTCTATTGTTACGTCTAGATCTGAAACGTTGTTTTCGCGAAGCTTAGCTTGTTGCTCGTTGATGACCGTTTCTATTGTTGTTAGTACTCGCCGGAAGTTATCTTCCAACTCGGGGTTTTCATCATTTTTATGGGCACGTGCGTAGCCTTCCGTCACCTGCTGCGCACCATCTAAATAAACCTTCAAGAACTTGCGTGCCCGGCGGGCATCGGTTGGGTCTTCTTCTATCGTGTCTAGTATAACGCGAGCCTCAGTGGCAATGCGACGCAAACGCTGTCGAAATTCAGCATTACGTATATCTTTACCTGCCGATTCAATGGCATCGATGCGACCATCCGCCTCATCTAGCAGTTCGATCAGCTCCTCAGTAGTTATACCTACTGTGGCGACTTGCGGGTCTTTACGGGCAGGGTCAAAGCCATAATAAAGATAGCTGCCTAGCACCACGGCTAGGCCGTATAAAATACTGTCAAACAAGCCATGAGAGTGCGGAATACCCAACCAGGCAACCAAGAACATGCCCACCGCCAAGGCAATCGAACCGAACATCCGATAGGGAGTCGTGCTAGCGCGACGCTTAAAGCGACGCAGCTTGCCTTCCTGCTCGAGGCGAATACCCTTACGAATGAGCCCAGCTGCCAACATGGCTAAGGCGAAACCCGAAGCCAAGGCCAGCGCTTGTATGAGGCGTCCACCCATTAATGCAGCAATAGCTGAGGGCAACAAGGGGATTGGCAGGATATACAATAGCAAACCACGCCATTGCACCTTGCGAGGGGCTTCTGGGTTATATCGTTTAACAGCAGGCATTAGATCGCGCTCGAGCAAGCTTGAAGAGACAGAATGCCAACCGTTGCAAATAGCAATATAAAACCAATTATTCGTTGTACCAATATAGGCATGAGTAATCCTTTTAAATCTTCGTAATACGATACACGTGTTCTTCGAGCGTATCGAGGCCGCGGCCTTGTAAATTACCCAATCGTTCTGGGCCTTCTGAGTGTTCCAATACGCTAAGCGTGAAGTAGGGATTGAGTAATTCTCGCACAAGCTCATCTGGCACCGAAAACGGCGGGCCTTTCATTTTAGATGGGTCGTAATTCATGCTGATCAAGATACCAGTTGCCGCAACTGGCAGTAGCGCCGCCAATTTATCAACATATTGTTGACGCATCTCCGGGGGCATCGCAACCATCGAAGCACGGTCGTAAACCGCTGATACGCCAGCAGTTTGGGCTTCATCCATTGCAAACATATCGCCAGCGAAAATGCGTATTCCAGCTGCCTTACCCGTACCTGTAAACAGTTGTAAATTACCCGATGTGGTGACCTGGTATTGCAGATCGTTTTCGTTAAAGAACGCCACCACAGCTGTCTCGCTAAGTTCGGCGCCCAGTACATTATAACCCTGCTCATGCAACCAAATCATATCTAGCGATTTGCCGCACAATGGCACAAACACTTCAGCCCCTTGCGGCAATTGCAACGATGGCCATAATGATGTCAGTCGAGAATTGTATTTCGACTGATGAAAACCTATTTTGTTTTCTTGCCAACGTGAGAGCCAGAAATTGCTGTCCATTTCATTACTACCTAGTTAAATGCTTACTTAAAATACTTAACAAAAACGTTTTTTACAGCCAAAGCATCTCGATCGCTCGTTACTTTCTTATTCGCTAGTTTCTTATTCACTGGAAAACATATCCGTTTGAATTGGTTTAGCATCACCTTGGCCATCATCAGACTCGTCAGTTAAAGTAGCGTTAGCGACATCACTAATCACATCACTACTCGCGACACTACTCGCGTCAACAGTCATTCCCCTAGAGCTTAACGAACCAGCCGGTATTTCGCGAAACGCTTTGAGCAATGGAAAATAAAGCCCCATCCGTATTGGGCGATTTTCGCTTAAGCGCAGGATGTCAGCGTAGCCAATAAGTTGTTCATTATACCGCTCTTGCTCTTGATCTAAAAAAGTATCCAAAGACCCACCTGAATGATCGCCCGTTTTAAAGTCAATAATCCAGCGGGCACCCTCTTTATCGATAAAGGTTCTGTCTATAACCACACTTTTTAAGCCTTCGTGTGTATTAGCGGTTAGCGCCCACTCGGACATTGCTTGCTCATGACTCGGGTCGAGAATCCATTGCCCTCGATCATCCTCAAGCGTATTGCTTATCGCACGGATCACTTTATCAGCCGATTGCTTAAGCTCGCTCTCAGGCATGCCCAAGCTGCGCAACTGACAAGTAGCGATTTCTGACAGCGCTTTTAATTGCTCAGGCCCACGTGCTGATGGATCAACAGCCATGCGCTGCAGTTGAGCATGGACTACCGTACCAATATCACGTGCGGCAGTACTAGCCCACAGGTAATCTATAGAAGGGACTTCGGCTGTATCTTCTGGACGTAAACCATCGCCTTGATAAACATTCATTGCTGGCATTTGCCAATCAACTGGCAAGCGTTGCAAACGAGGAGCAGCAACCGGAGCTTCAACCGCTTCTTCATCGAATGCAGGTGGTGCACCGGGGTCGGCATTTTCAAACTCAGTCTCAATGATTGGCCACAGGGTACCTAGCAGTGAACTTTTGGCAGGGCTGTTCAGCTCTCCCTTAACAGAGTGTTTGGTGGTACCTAGCAAATGCAAGTGTTGCTTTGAACGAGTACATGCAACATACAAAAGCCGGATAACTTCTTGCACATTGCAACGATCGTTCGCACTTCGGACAAGCTTTAATATTGGGCTTGGATCTTTATTGACTTCATTAAAAGGTGCAAGTAGAAGTTGAAAATCGCCAGGACTATCAAACCAACTCAATAATTGCTTGGTGTCACCCCTTGGCCTACGATGCAAAGCTGGCATAACAACCGTATCAAACTCTAAGCCCTTCGCTTTGTGCATGGTCATAATCTGCACTCGTACCACATGATTGTCGTCACCCACATCACCGACGGCATATAATTTTTTCATTGCATCATGTAGCGAACCTAGTCGCCATAACAGGCCGCGCGCTTCCATCTGCTGCAGCTTTTTGAGGCATTGTTCGCTAGCATCAAGATCACTTTGGTCACGACATACCGCAGGGCCGCCTAAATTTAGCCAGCAGGATTCGACCCAAGGGATGATAGTA
>CALJAA010000106.1 GCA_938028465.1 uncultured Granulosicoccaceae bacterium
ATGAAACACTCGGCACCAATAGCGCTGCCGACTACTTTGCGTTTGGCAGAGACCTCGCCCTCCTCGACTGCTGCGCACACCAAGGCAACGATTTTCAAATGACCGAAACGTTCTGGCAGGATCTCAACCACGTCACCAAACGTTTTAACGAAGACGGACGCTACGTAACTCTGCCCGGCTACGAATGGTCCGGCAACACGGCACTCGGCGGAGATCGCAACGTTTACTTTCCAGTTGAAGGCCGTGTAATGCGCCGATCCTCACATGCACTAATAGAGAACCAAAGCGATATTGAAACCGATTGCCATACCGCTGCGGAGTTATTTGAAAACTTTGCCAAAAACGAAGAATGGGACATCATTTGTTTTGCCCATTGCGGTGGCCGCTACGCTGATATATCAATGGCACACGATGGGCGGTTTGAAAAATCAGTTGAAGTGCATTCGGCATGGGGCACTTTCGAATGGTTAGTACAGGACGCGTTTAAAAATGGATACCGGGTTGGCATCATTGGCAATTCAGATGGTCACAAAGGACGCCCTGGCGCAAGCTACCCGGGTGCAGGTTGGTTTGGTGCAGTTGGTGGCTTAACATGTTTTTTAATGCCTGAACTCACTCGTGGTGCGTTGATCGACTGCATCAATCGTCGACACCACTACGCAACGAATGGCGGGCCAAGCGGACGGATACGCATGGACCTCACAATGACATTTGATCAACCCGCCACCCTCTATCACGACGACCCTGCTTTAGTAAAAGATAGTAAAGGCACACCATGTTCATCAGCAATGATGGGCGACATCGTTCACTTGCCATCGGGGGATGCAAAGTTATCGGTAACGGTGTCATCTGCATCACCTATTCGCCAGATCGATTTATTTAACGGGCTTGATCATATGGAATGTCATCACCCCTATTCCGAAGATGAACTGGGAGACAGGATTGGTGTAGTTTGGGAAGGCGCTGAGTACCGAGGCCGTTTCCGAGCGGTTCCTTGGGACGGTTCTGCAAACTTCGACCAAGCTAAGGTGAACTCAGCGCAAGCGATTAACTTCTTTAACCGAGATAAGACGCTGGAACTAAGCAACGATACAACACTAAACTGGCAATCAGTCACAACAGGTAACTTCGCCGGTTTTATCGCAACGCTTAGCAATAGCCGCAAAGGCAGCATCACCATCGATACAGATTTAATCAAAGAGACGATACCGTTGGATAAGATTGGTTATGAAGATACCGTACTCGACGTAGCCGGTGAATTGCCTCGCGGTATTCGAATGTTCCGCCTGCCTAATGACAACAGCAATACCGAACTAGTGTTCGAACGCACGCTATCGCCAGAGGCTGGTCGCGATAATCCCTACTACGTGCGAATTACATTAGAAGACGGGACGCAGGCTTGGTCCAGCCCGGTCTACGTTGTTCGCTCGCTGGGGTGATGGGAAACAAATAGGGATAGACCACGATTAGTATTAATTGTGGTCTGTCCCCCATTGATCCGATTAGTTGAATGTTAATCGTGGTCTGTCCCCTATAGATCCACCTATTGATCCACCGTATTCACCAACAGCTTATCGAGGATTCGATCCAGGCTGGCTCGGTCGGTTTCGCTAAGCGAATCCACTGTACTCTCTGCTGCCTGAAAGCGAGCCGTGGCCGCGTTGTTTACTAAGCGCAAGCCTTTACTGGTGAGTTTCACTAATACGCGACGCCGATCATCATCATCTCCACGGCGCGTTACCAACTTGCGATCCACCAAGCGATTGAGCCGATGGGTCAGTGCGCCAGAGGTTAAGGGAAGAATATCGTTCATAGAGTTAACCGCACAGATGTAAGGTTTGCCAATTCTACGTAGCGCGGACAGCACGTCGTACTCCCACCACTCAAGGTCAAAATCAGCTAAGGCGCTGTTGCTACTGTCAGCAAAATGCCGAGCCACCAGTTGCATGCGTAGATCCGTGGCGACGGCGGTTGGGTCTAGATCGGGGCGCTCGTGTGTCCATGCATCCTTAAATTGAGTAATGGTGCTTAACGGTTCATTTTTTGGCATATTGATATAGCATTAAGTATCTTGACATTAAGATAATATCGTACACAATAGCGATTTCAAATGCCAGTTAAATGCTGGGGCGACTCTGGGCTAATTACAGGAGACCATGATGGGGCGCACATACAAAGATCGACATGATATGGGTGACATGGACGACGATTCAGATTACGAATCATTTGATGATTTTGATGCGGACGATGATATGCCTATCGACGTACCGTTGATCGAACCGACATCGGGCCGTAAAAAACGCAAAGGTGCTCATAAAAAGGCCAAAAAAAATAATCGCATGCTATCCAAAGAGCAGGACGATTGGCAGGACCCAGAAGACGACCTTATGTTTGGCTTTAAAGAGTAAACGCACGCAAAGGTGCTACGCCTGAGTAGCGAATGAACTAACAACCACTAGTGGGCTTGTTGCGCTTTAGGAGTTACCCAGATGTTTCACCGACGCCCTTACGCGCTCAACCAACTCTCTGACAATGCCAGCGCATCATTAGCTCGCCTCTCTGCTATCGAAGGGTTCTCCCGTGCGCTGTTAGTTGGTATCGTGCCATTGGTGGCATTTGAGATACTCGGTTCTAAAGAGCGTGTATCACTGGTGTACCTGATGGCTGCGATATTAACGGTCATGGTTACGTTGAATATCAGCACGCTCGAGCGCATCCTAAAACGTCGGAGAGTGGTCACTCTTGGTGGCCTATTTTTGATTGCCGCAGCAACATTCTTGTTTATGCAAAACAGTACCTTGTTGTCATTAGGTATTGGCCTACGCTCGGCTGCTGCGTCGTTATTCTCAGTCTGCCTATCGCTTTACATCATGGACTACATCGGCAAACGCGAATTTACTCGCAATGAATCACTGCGTATGCAATACGCAGGCATTGCATGGTTGGTCGGCCCCTATCTAGGCATTACGCTCTACGACAAATACGCTGAGTTTGCGCCCTTTTTATTATCAGCTACAGCCGCCTTTGCGATGCTGACTTATTTCTGGTATTTACACTTCTCCGATGACAAGGTGGTGATCAAAGCTAAATCAACCGCTGCCAACCCGTGGAAATCCGTTGTTCGTTATTCATCACAAAAACGCTTGCGAATTGCTTACGGTATTACCTTAAGTCGCTCATGCTTTTGGGTTGTGTTGTTTGTTTATGGGCCCATTTACGTAATTGAATCTGGGCTGCCCGCATGGGTTGCAGGCCTCCTACTCTCCGGTATTAGTGCGCTGCTATTTTTGAGCCCAGTGGTACGATATTTTGCTGATAAATACGGTACGCGCCAAGTATTAATTGTGGGGCTGATAATCACAGGCTCTAGCCTTATCGCCTTAGGCTTAATAGGGACAGCACAACCGATCGGCATTGTGTTTTGGGTTTTCGGCGCACTCGGTGGCGTGTTACTCGATGTGCTCGGCAATATCCCCTTTATGCGCTCAGTCCGCCCACGTGAACGCCTTGCCATGACTGCTGTATTCTCAACTTGGCGCGAAGGTTCAGAGCTTCTTACGCCAGCACTTGTCTCATTGGTTTTATTGTTCGCCCCTTTCTATTTCGTTTACTACATTCTGGCGATAATGCATTTTATGGCCGCGGTAAAAGCGAGTTATCTACCCGCTAGGCTTTAACGTTTTATTAGGGACAGACCACTATTAGCCGGTTTTTGGCGGCGTGGGAGTACAAGACTACTAATTGTGGTCTGTCCCCATTTAACGCACGCTATTTAATACTATTTAACGCATGACCCGCGCATCTGCGGTATTTTGACCAGTATCGGCGCGCCTTGTCATATTTATTTTTGATACTCTAAAGGTATATTTAGTCTGTCAATATAGTTGTGTTTCTTGCAACAGGAGCTTCCCATCCGAATTAACAAATTAATGAACGCCGCAATACTTATTGGTGCCACCTTCGGGCTGTTTAGTTTATCCCCTGCTAACGCGCAATCCGCTTTTACGGCTGTGGAGGTTGGCGGCAATATTGTCTGTGCAATCCGAGACGATAATACAGCTGCCTGTAAATCACCCTTTAACCTTACTGGCAGAACGCCAACGGACTTACCACCAGTTGTGGATGTAGCAGCTGGTAATTCGGTTGCTTGTGCCGTGCTTGTAGGGGGCGACTTACGTTGCTGGGGTCAAGATGATGGGTACGGTTTATTATCCCCACCCACAAGCGGTGCCCCTTACAAAGCAATCGGCACGGATAACACGCATAGTTGCGCAATCAACAAAGATGATGGGATTGAGTGCTGGGGATTATCCTCTAACGAACGCCTTGACGCACCAGCTGGTTCTTTTCAGCAACTCTCTTTATCAATACGTCAAGCCTGCGCGTTGGACATGAACGGAACAGTGTCATGTTGGGGATTAAATGAAACAGGTTCAACTGATGTCCCCGCTGATTTACCTGCTGCGCAAAAGGTTGCTAGTGGTAGTTCATCGTCTTGTGCTCTACTACTTGATGGCAGCATTCAATGTTGGGGCCGCGAACTACCCGCTCCTACCTCAGGTCCATTCGTAGACGTTTCGGTTGGTGCCTTTGGCTCTTCAACAAATGGAACAGGGGGCGTTTGCGGCATTGACTCAAGCGGTAAGCTTGATTGTGTTTTCCGCAAATATGAGCAACGCGGTGTCACTTCTCCGTTGGTTTTCTCCTCTTCCCTAAAACCTGTGCCAACAACCACTGGCAATAGCAGTATCTCCCTGCGCAGTGCCACTGATGGTTGCTTTATCACAAGTGCTGGCGAGATAGATTGTTTTGGTCCTAGGTCTACAGATAACTTGCCAAAATTGGTTGATAACATAGTTGTACCTGACACAACCGGCCTTCGAGCAGAAACGTATTCTGATACAACAATAGAATTATTTTGGGATGCGCCTAGCAGAGCATTCGACGTGGCTGGTTTTGAAATTCAACGTAATGGTGAAGTTATTGCAATAACGCAGAATGGTTCCAGCTACATTCTGGATGACATCGTGCCCGGAGAGCTAACAACCTTTGCAGTTAGAAGAATATCCATAGAAGGCAATGCAGGCGCCTTTTCTGATAGCGTTGATGTACTCACCGGCGGTTCAACGAATGGGCCAACCACCGGCACCAGCGATTATCAACCACCAGCTCGACCGTTTGAACCGGCCAGTTTAGACGCGCTTGTATACAGTTCAAACGCATTGGAGTTAGTCTGGGATCGCGCTATCTTCTCATCTATTGACGGTTACGAGATCCGTCGAGATGGTGTTTATATCGGCTTCACTAACGGCACCAGTTATTTTGATGACACAATAAACGCGAATCAAGTGTATCGCTACGACGTAATTCCAGTTAACCGAAGTGACTCGTCTCAGTTCTACGGGTTTTCATCAATCATAGTTAACGTAGGTGACCCCGAGCCTAGCGTTTGTATGTAGTGAATTAGGAACAGACCACGATTGTTTGTTAATCGCAATGAATAGGGGACAGACCACGATTGTTTGTTAATCGTGGTCTGTCACCTTTTAATCTTGTTAATCGTGGTCTGTCCCCATTTAATCAAACCGCAGCAAGCTCCTCATTCAACCTTGTTGTCTCGGTCGAACGCGGTTTTGAAAACCCTGCTAGCAGTAGATAAAAAACAGGGGTCATAAACAAGGTAAACACCGTGGCGATGCCCAGCCCACCGACGATAACCCAACCCAATGCGATACGCGCTTCGGCACCGGCACCCGATGCCATAACTAACGGAAGGCCACCAACGATGGTGGATATCATTGTCATCATAACGGGCCGCAAACGACGCGTGGATGCAAGCTGCGCGGCCTCTCGTACACTGTGGCCTTGGTCGCGTAGTTGATTGGCGAAGTCCACTATCAAGATACTATTTTTGGCCATGATCCCCACTAACAGCACCAGCCCTATTTGGCTATAGACGTTTAAGCTTGTGCCGGTTAAGTGCAATGCGAATACCGCGCTTGCAAGGCCGAACGGCACGGTGAACATGATAATAAAGCTACTCACAAAGCTTTCAAATTGCGCGGCAAGCACGAGTAACACAACAATGATGGCAAAGCCAAAGGTGATCAATAATCCGCTGGATGTTTCATTTAATGTTGCGGCTTCTGCCATAGGTATGGTGCGACTACCTTCTGGTAAAAACTCACTTGCCAGTGCATCAAACTTTTGCATACCGGCACGCAGTGATAAGGATTCCGAAAGGCTGGCGCTAACGTTTATGGCGCGTTGTTTTTGTTCGCGCCCCAGCGATGGAGCCACCGCCTTTTCGCTCACTGTAGCGATAGACGACATTGGCACAATACGTCCGTCTTGGGCTTTTAAGAAAATATTAGCCAGATCAGTTGGGTCGTTTATTGGATGAGTGGTTGACACTAACTTTAAATCGATGGTTCTGTCATTCACAAACACCTTACCAATCTCCCGGCCATCCAGCACCGACTGCATCGCCGCGGCTAATCCTTCGATAGGAATACCGATATCATTGGCCCGTTCACGATCAATCAGAATCGACAGCTGCGGTTGATTGGTCTCATACGATAACGACACTCGGCCAAAAGAGGCATCCTCCTCCATCTTGGCAACCAGCTGCTCACCTGCTTTGGCAAGCTCGTCGTAGTTATCACCAGCCAAGGCCATCCTTAAACCAGAACCCGCACCACGAATACCCAAGCTATTGGGTTGTATCGCAAATGCACGCACGCCAGGCACACGTCTAACCAGCCTGTTGATGTCACCGACGATTTCCTGTTGGCTACGAGCGCGTTTTTCCCAAGAGGCCAAGGTCATCACCATAAAGGCTGAGTTTGCCCTGCCGCCTCGCCCAGAGATCGAAAACACATTTTCGATCTCACCACTTTCCACTAAAGGATTAAGAAGATTTTCGATCTTTAGCAGCTGCTCGGATGTGTACTCAATGCTAACGCCTTGTGGCGCAGACACTCTCATTAATGCAACAGAACGATCTTCCGGTGGCACCAACTCTTCGGGTACTTTTTGAAACGTTAGCCATGCGGCCACAGCGAACAACGCCGAGCACGCAATGGGTACCAAGGGAAAACGTAAGAAAAATCCTAAGATAGAGGAGTAAACACGAGTCGCCGCCGCGCCAAACTTACGCAATAAACTCGTAAACGCATTGCCACGATGTTGTTCAGACGCGGGGCGATCAAGAAACCGAGACGCCAGCATTGGGCATAGCGATAACGCCACAACAGATGACAGCATCACCGCGATGGCTAACACAAAACCAAATTCTCTAAACAAGCCACCCACCTTGCCAGGTAAAAAAGACAAGGGAATAAATACGGCGGCCAGGGTTGCGGTGGTGGTTATTACTGCAAAAAATACTTCGCGTGTACCGATAACGGCCGCGGCGCGTGAGCCCATACCGTCATTGCGACGGTTAACAATATTCTCGAGCACGACAATGGCATCATCCACCACCATCCCGGTAGCCAACACCAGCGCCAATAGCGTAATGATGTTAATCGAGAATCCGGCTAACCAAATTCCAGCCACTGTACCGATAAGCGCAACGGGTAAGGTAATAGCCGGGATCAACGTAGCGCGAATATCCAATAGAAACAAATAGATCACCAAAATGACAATGAGCACAGCGATTATCAAGGTTCGCAATACTTCGGTTATTGAGCCATTAATAAACCGAGCATCATCACTGGTCACACGTATATCAACATCACCGGGTAACGTTTTACCTAGCTGCGCAACAGTTGCGTGCGTAGCCTCAGAGATATCCAAAGTATTAGAGCCCGCCTGCCTGATCACGGCAAGGCCGATACCTGTTTTGCCATTAGCACGCAAACGGCTCGATCCCGTATCAGCACCCAGTGACACAGAGGCGACATCCATAATGCGAGTACGATCTCGTATGACCAGTTGCTCTATCTCGGACGCCGTACCGACCTCCGATGTGGCTCGTACAACCAAGGCCTGAGAGTCACTATTTAATGAACCGGCCGGTGCATCAAACGCTACGTTCTGCAGCGCTCTGGCAACATCAGCAATGGATAAGCCGCGGGTAGCAAGCTTGCTTTGATCAACATCGATTCTAAAAATTTGCTGGCGATCACCATAGACTCGAATATCAGCAATACCTTTTATGGCCGTAAAACGATCCCGAATCTGATTCTCAACC
>CALJAA010000107.1 GCA_938028465.1 uncultured Granulosicoccaceae bacterium
TTAATACGACCCATTGTCTGAAAGCGGATTCCCAATCGTCATCGAGATTGTCGGGGATCGCTAGCAGCGCTTTAGGTAAGTCGCCAATTTTAAGTTCGCTACCACCTGCCATCACCGCTAACCAGTGGGCCGTGTTTTGTAGTTCACGCACATTACCAGGCCAAGCAAGCGCCATGATGTGTTGCGAAAATGTGGCATCAAATGTTTTTGCCTGCTCACCGGCATCAAGTGCAGCTTGATCCAAAAAGTGTTGTAACAAGCGAGGGATATCTTCACGGCGATCTCGCAGTGGTGGAGCATCTATTCGAATAACATTTAGGCGGTGAAATAAATCTTCTCTAAATTTACCTTCATCCACGCGTACAGCCAAGGCATGCAGGCTTGCCGCAACAATGCGCACATCGGTGGTTATGGGTGAGCTACCGCCAATGCGATAAAATTGCCCGTCCTCTAATACCCTAAGCAAGCGTGTTTGCAGCGCTAGAGGCATGTCGCCAATTTCATCTAAGAAGATGGTGCCGCCATCAGCTTGTTCAAAACGCCCAATGCGTTCTGTGGTGTTGTGTGTGATTGCCCCTTTCTCGATGCCAAATAGCTCTGACTCCATTTGTTCACTTGGAATGGCCGCCATATTTAAGGTGATAAAGGGTTGGCTAGAACGTGGGCTATGCCGGTGTAAAGCTTGCGCGATCAGTTCTTTACCGGTGCCTGATTCGCCACCAATTAACACCGTTGCTTTGGAGCGAGATAATCGACCAATGGCGTTATACACCAATTGCATGGCTGGGGAATCCCCAAGTAATACAGGGTGATCGGTTTCTGTTTCGGGCAGTTCGATTGCCGCGGTATTGGTGCAGGCGCGCGCTACTTTTTCAAGCAATTTATCAATATCAAACGGCTTGGCGATGTAATCAAACGCTCCGCCATCAAATGCCGATACAGTGCTGTCGAGATCTGAGTATGCCGTCATGATGACTATCGGTGTATCTGGGTGAGATGTCTTTAATGATTGCAGCAACGTTATGCCATCAGTGCCTGGCATTTGTATATCGCTGATCATCGCATCGGGTGGCAGTACGGTATCTTTGTTTAATGTTACTAATACATCGTCAGCTGATTCAAACGCGTTTACATAGTAGCCCGCTTGTTCTAATGCTTTTTTAATGACCCAACGAATCGAATCATCATCATCGATAACCCATATTGTTTTTTCATTTCTCAGCTTATTGGTTCGGTCGTTCACTACAGTTCCAAGGGCAGGTAGGTGGTGAATATGGTGTTACCAGGCTTGCTGCTGCATTCTATCAATCCGCCGAGCTGTGCCATTATTGACTGAGCTATCGATAAGCCAAGCCCTGTGCCGTTTTGCCTGCCGGACACCATAGGGTAAAAGATAGAGTCTATTAGCGAGTCGGAAATACCTGGACCGTTATCGATGATGTCGGTTTTAATGACCAGCGCGTGCCTGATACCACCAATGGTGTGGCTGGTGATCACTCGCGTTTTGATGAGTATCTCGCCTTTGTCACCGATGGCATTGTGTGCATTGCCTAATATATTGAGAAACACTTGAGTTAATCTATCTCGATCTCCTGCAAATTCAGGGATACTGGGGTCGTAGTCTATAGAGAGCGTGATAGCGCTATTTGCTTCGGCTTGAACCAGCTTACGGACATGCTCTAATACTTCGTGAATGTTTAACAGTTCACTTACTGGCAGGCTTGCAGGGCCGAGCATGCGATCAATTAATACTTGTAATCGATCAGCTTCTTTAATAATGACATCCGTATATTCACCTAAATCTTTACTGCTCAGCTCACGAGCCAGTAATTGCGCAGCGCCTCTAATGCCACCCAAGGGATTTTTAATTTCATGTGCCATGCCTCGCAGCATAGTTTGTACGTATTCTTGTTGATGCTGCACGGCAGCATCTCGAGCAATGCGCACATGGCGATCGACAGAGGTGAATTCGATAATTAACGTCTCCACCCCAGCATCGGTTGCATGCGGCGTTATAACGCAATCTACCAGTATTGAGTCAGTTCCAGTTCGCTCTATGGTTACGTGCCTGTCCGAAAAACCTTGCCCGGTATTTTGGGCCTCTTCTAAGCGCAGCAGTAAGGAATCGGGTAGCCGAACAAGCTGAACAAACTGTTTACCAAGACTAACATTAGCGTTGATGCCGAGTAGCTGCTGTGCTGCGGTGTTAGTGTATTGCACAGCCAAGTGTCCATCCAGCTGCACGGTGGCAGTGGAAAGCGAATCAAGTAGAGGGTGTGAGGCTGGGGTCATCATGGTTACGGCATTTTACCTGTTTGCAACGATGCTGGCTGAGAACGGATCGACGGCTATCAAACGGTTATTCATGTGTCGATCACGGCCAAATCGATCACCTATGACGGTTCTTACTTTTCTATGTCGTATCCAAACGGCTATGTGTTCAATAAAATATATCTTTACATAACTAGATATATAGTTATAATAAATTCATGGCAAAGAAACAAACCATAAAAACTGTCGCGCCAGCACTGGCAGCTTTAGGGCACGAGGCTAGGCTGTCCGTATTCCGATTGCTCGTTCGCGCGGGGCATGAAGGCCTAAACGTTGGCGAGATATCGGTGCAGTTAGATTTGCCTGCTTCTACGTTGGCACATCACTTACGGGCCCTAGTGCTTGCGGGAATTGTCATACAAGAAAAGCGAGGTCGTGAGGTAATCAACCGGCCGGATTTTGAAGCGATGAAACTGATGATGGCTTTTTTAACGTCAGAGTGTTGCACAGGGGTTCAGCTGAAGATCGACGCAGCTTAGAATTTTTTTTGATTAAAATAACTATATAACTGGTGATATAGATATGAAACAACTGCATAGTCAAGCAATTTTTATCGATAAGGGGATGGTCGTTGAATTCATTAGCGCTCATCGTGTTTGGCTGACATCAGCTGTTATCTTATTGTTCCTTCTTGTTTTTAATCCGCCACAAGGAGCGGCAAGCGCGTGGTTTACGATTAAATCGATTATCACAACCGCGCCGTTCCTGCTGTTATCTATTGGGCTAGCTGCTTATGCGGGTGCGAGTGATGCTGATAACTTAATAGCCCGGGCGTTTGTTGGCTCCCCCGTATCCATGATTGTCTTTGCGGCAGTGTTGGGTGGTTTGTCACCTTTTTGTTCCTGCGGTGTTATTCCTTTGATCGCCGCCTTGTTATCTATGGGGGTGCCGTTAGCGGCAGTCATGGCGTTCTGGTTAGCGTCTCCGGTTATTGATCCCTCGATGTTTATATTAACCGCAGGTTTTCTGGGCTTCGAGTTTGCAATAGCTAAAACTATCACTGCAGTTGCTCTTGGGTTATTTGGTGGCTTCGCAACATTGGTGTTAACAAAGCGGGGTGTTTTTTCTGATCCATTACGTGCTGGTGTTGGTATTGGCGGATGTGGCAGTGCCTCTGCAGTAACTCCAGATCAAGTCGCTTGGAAATTTTGGAAGGAGAGGTCGCGTCGAGAAAAATTTGTCAGCACGGCCGTAACCGCGACTCTGTTCTTATTGAAATGGCTTACCTTGGCATTTTTACTTGAAAGCCTAATGTTGGCCTATGTTCCTAGTGAGAAAATTGCTGCTGTGTTAGGCGGTACAGGTGTCGGCCCGATTATCACCGCCTCGTTGGTAGGTGTTCCTGCCTACTTAAATGGTTATGCGGCATTGCCTTTAGTTTCTGGGCTAATCGAGCAAGGCATGGCGCCTGGTGCAGGTATGGCGTTCCTTGTTGCTGGCGGCATCACATCGCTGCCAGCAGCCATCGCAGTATTTGCGTTGGTTAAGCGTCCAGTATTTGCTCTTTATATCGTTTTTGCTCTTTCGGGATCAGTGGCGAGCGGCTTGATATTCGAGGCGTTGGTAGTGTGAGCGGTTGTGTGGATCACGAATCAGTAACTGTTTCGCCAGGATCCATCAGTTTGCCACCAAAATGATACTTGTCTCCAAATAGATAACGTTTATATGATCGCAACATCACTTTATCACCTGTACGTGCTTTTGCAAATGGAGGTGTTTCAACCATGACTGTATTGCCGTTTTTCAATTTGCAAATCAGAATGCCGGTATTGCCAGTCGGCCCAGATTTTGAAGTACGTGATACGACTTCAGCGGTTATTTCTATCGTTGGGCTTGCCGGGACTACGCTGGCGAAG
>CALJAA010000108.1 GCA_938028465.1 uncultured Granulosicoccaceae bacterium
GCAATTTCGGAAGATGCGCCTGGCATCAACACGGCAAATTCTTCACCACCATACCGACAAGGAGTATCAGAACCGCGGAAGGTCTTAACCAGTACATCGCTCAAGGCACGCAAGACGGTATCGCCTGCATCATGTCCATAAGTATCATTAAATTTTTTGAAATTGTCGACATCGAAAGAAATGATCGAAACAGGTTTTTTATCTTGATTACTCGCAAGCGCACGGCGTACGCATTCCAAAAAATGACGCCGATTATAAAGCGATGTCAGCGCATCTCGCGTGGATTGGTGCAGTAGCTGCTCGCGCATTTGAACATTAGCAATCGCCAAGCTGATTTGTTCACTGCAAAAATTGGACAGCTTTTGGGTTTCCAACGAACCGCTAGCATCGTCGCTCTCAGGAAGATCAATACAAAGCAATCCGACCGTATCGCCATGCGCAACGATCGGCAGACAGTAGTGCCTTTCGGGTACTGACTCTTCGTGGCTTTGTAAAATGTGATGGCAAGGAAAATCGACAGAGTTATCACCGTAGTAATAGGAACGACCACGGCGTAGCGCCCAGCAATCCGGTGGCTCAAAGTTTTTGAGCATTTTGCCATCGTTCCAAAAACAGACACCTTCAAGCACGTCGCGGGAATTAGCGTAGAGATAAACGGCACCAGAACTCAGTGGAAATAGCTGCTGTAAATAAGCACACACTACCTGGTACAACTCGTGTAAAGAACCCGTAGATTGAAGCCAACCACTAAATTCAGAAAGCAGTTCAACTTCTGTGTTCTTACGATGCTCTTGCTCTCTGGCTTTCATTAAAAGAGCTTGTTGTTGCTCAAGAGTGGTTTTTTCTACCATCAGATTTTGCAACTGAACCGCTAACTCGCTTTCCGCAACTTCTGCCCTGTTCCTCGATTCTTCAAGCTCTGACTCTTTAGCCTTCATCAACGTTATATCGCTGAATGTGACAACAAATCCGCCACTGCTGCGTGCTCTGGCTGTAGTAATGATCTCTCGTCCCGATGGCATAGTGCGATGAAAGGAAAATGGTTCGCGTTGTTCAAATCTTTTCGTAGCTTGATCAGCTACAGCTTGCAGAAACTCCCCTCGCTTTACGCCCATTTGCAGAAATTCCCTTCTGGATAACCCAACGAATAATTCATCGCTTTTCAATTCGAGCACGTCGAATACTCGATCGTTGTGCAATTCGCATATACCATCCGAATCCCAAACAATGACACCCTGTTCCATGGAATTCATTACATCAATGACAATAGTATTGGATTCATCAGTGTCATTGGTTGGACTATTAGCCGATAGTCCAGAAACCATTTTAGTGGTCTTTTCTAAGTAAGTGGCCATCTGTGCGGAGTATGTTTCCTTGTCGGTATGGATAGATCCAATCAGCTCGGAGATAGTGGAGATGATTAAGCCCTAAGAAGTGAGCTTCTCGCCCTTAATTCGGCACCGGTGCAGGAACATGATGTTGTGGGCCTTCAGTATCTGAACGCTATCGCAAAGTAACGGGTTATTCGCGGGGGCTGATGCAAAGTTTGGCGGCTTGCTACGCTTGTAAGGCTGCCTGTAACTCGGTCAGCATTCTTAGTCGGATTCAACTGCTCTCTGGCCCTCGCGCTGAAAGTGTTGCTTACGATGAAACTTCAACAACATGAAAACCTAATTTTGCTGCATTTGAAAAACTGGTAATACTACCAATCAGTCTTGCTGGGACGACCAAAATCAATACCCCACTGCGTACAGAATTATATCTACACGATAACTGTTGGAAAATAGAGTGAAGATGGACGTTCTACAAAGCTGGTTTATCCTGGCATTCGCTACTCCAATTATTTGGGCAATCATCTGTTTGTTTGATAGCTGTTTTGTTGGCGATAAAATATATCGCTCGACTTGGGATGGCCCAGTGATATCGGGGCTGTTCTCTGCTGTTCCGCTACTCATCTGGGCGCTAATGGCGCCCGAGACCATTACCGACAGCACGTCGCTCAGTGCAGCATTAAGTACGTTGACACCAGAACAGCTAGTAAACGCCTACGGCGCCGCATGCCTCGCGGCGCTGATGTATTTCCTCCATATCTATTTCTATTTTCGAGCGCTTTTTCGTTTGAACGATGTGGCGAATACTGAATCTGTTATGGCACTTAGCGTTGTGATCGTACCTATATTCGCTTGGTTTCTTTTGGGAGAAAGGCTCTCAGGAGCATTCTATGCGGCAGTAATCCTTGCGTTTATCGGCTTGTTAGTTACGGGCTGGTCAACACTACGACGTATTTATGTCAACGCAAGCTTAGCTGCCGATAACGAACAAAAAGATAACATCATGCAACGACGTGCCAATTGTATTGATGTTAGTGTCAGCTTGTTACTGGCTGTTGTGTGCATCTCATTATCCCTAGTCCTACAAGCCAAGGCGCTCGAGAGCTTAAGTTTCTCTGGAGTCACTATTAGTTTTAGCGCAACAATGCTGATACTTAGCATTGTTGTGTTGTCTGTCAGCGCTAACTATAGACGCCAGCTTGGCAAGATATTGCAACGCTATTATCCAATGTTCATAGGAGTTGAAGGGTTAGAGGTGCTCGCCCGATTAGCCGGGCAACGCGCGATTGAAATAGGCCCATCCGTCACAGCAGTGGCATTGGTGCAAAGCACTCTACCTATACTCATCATTATATTTAGTTTAATGCTGATAGGCACCGATCGAATCCGGAGCTTTCTGTCGCCTGCTTTGCGGCAGACGCTGGCGCTCCAATCGGAAAGCATCCAAACCAAAACCACCTTGCTAGTTGTAACAGTTGCAGCCGTGTTGATTCTGCAACAAGGCGGCTCTTTCTAAAATAAATTGACTTAAACGACATAGCTTATAAAACAAAATAAATAACGTAATGAATCTATTGTCATCAACCAAGCGAGGATCAGAAGAAACGCAAACTAACAGGATACATTCTGTCAAGCAGACTAAAACGATAAAAGGGAGTCATGCATGAGTGCTTCAAACGACACATTAACAACCCGCGACACGTTCGCCTTGAAACATCAAATATTCATCTTGGATGCTTATCTGGATAGAGCGCTTGATTGTGATTCACAATGGCCTATCAC
>CALJAA010000109.1 GCA_938028465.1 uncultured Granulosicoccaceae bacterium
CGAAGTCTCTATCATCTGGCCGCTTTAAGCTAGTGATGTGACGGGGTTCAAATTATTGTCGGTAAACTTGACACACTAACTGTTGGCATTGAATCGCCAGCCATGATTGTTAGCAATGTTTCGATTCCAGTGAGAATTCGCCGACATATCGCCGTCGCCATATACCGTATAATTGCCGCACTGCGAAATTATCCAATTAAGCGCTACCCCAAGTACGAGCAATCTATGTTTGATATCAGTAAAGACGATGTAATAGCTGTCATTGGCCTAGGCTATGTCGGCTTGCCGCTGGCGGTAGAGTTCGGTAAGGCCAGCCCAACCATCGGCTTCGATATCAATGCCGATCGCATTGAAGAGCTTCGAGGCGGGGTTGATCGCACCCTGGAGGTGTCTGGCGAAGAGCTAAGTGAGGCGACTCACTTCAGCGCCACTAGCGATATCAATGATCTGGCCCATTGCAAAGTGTTTATTGTGACCGTACCCACTCCTATCAACAGCCATAAACAACCTGATCTCACACCGTTAATAAAAGCTAGCGAGGCCATAGGACGCGTGATGCAAAAAGGGGCATTGGTGATTTACGAATCAACGGTATATCCAGGCGCGACTGAAGAAGTCTGTGTACCTATACTCGAAGCTCAATCAGGCATGGCATTTAATGTCGATTTCTTTGCAGGCTACAGCCCTGAAAGAATTAACCCAGGTGACAAAGAACATCGCGTCAGTACCATCATGAAGGTTACAGCGGGTTCAACCCCAGAAGTCGCTACAGCAGTTGATCAACTTTATAAACGCATCATTACGGCTGGTACGCACCTAGCTAGTAGCATAAAGGTGGCAGAAGCAGCCAAAGTCATTGAAAACACACAACGTGATTTGAACATCGCATTAATCAACGAATTGGCGATCATTTTTGACAAGCTGGGTATCGACACATTAGAAGTACTCGAAGCCGCCGGTACCAAATGGAATTTTTTACCCTTCCGCCCCGGCCTAGTGGGCGGTCATTGCATTAGTGTTGACCCTTACTACCTCACTCACAAAGCACAAGAAATTGGTTATCACCCGCAGGTGATATTGTCAGGGCGTCAAATAAACGATGGCATGGGTGGCTTTATCGCTGAGCAGGTCATCAAGATGCTGACTCGCCGAAAAATTCATGTCGTGGGCGCTAACATCCTGATTCTCGGGCTAGCGTTTAAAGAAAACTGCCCCGACTTACGCAACACTCGTGTCATAGATATCGTTGATGAGCTGCAGAGCTACCATGCTAATGTCGATGTGCACGACCCATGGGTAGATGCGGCAGCGGCTGAACACGAATACAACATCAGCCCTGTTCAAACCTTAAAAGACAATCACTACGATGCGATTATCTTGGCCGTAGGCCACAAAGAGTTTGTTGATATGGGTGCAGATGCTATTCGAGCGCTTGGCAAAAAGGAAACTATTCTTTACGACATTAAATCGGTATTACCAAAAGACACCGTGGATGCGCGTCTCTAAATCAAGATACAAAATCAGCTAGACGCAAAACAAACCAGCCCTTTACAAAACGAACGCCAACAGAAATTACACGCGATGAAAATACTAGTCACAGGCACAGCAGGATTTATCGGTTCTACATTGTCACTCAAGTTACTAGAGCGTGGTGATGAAGTCATAGGTATCGACAACCTAAATGACTACTACGATGTTAATTTGAAAAAGGCTCGTTTGGAACGAGTTACGGCATACGAAAACTTCACTGATGTACGCGCTAATTTGGAAGATCGCGACCTCGTCGCTAAAACGTTCAAAGAACACAAACCAGATCGCGTTGTCAATTTAGCCGCTCAGGCAGGTGTTCGATATTCACTCGAAAACCCCTACGCTTATCTTGAATCCAATGTTTTAGGATTTTTGAACATTCTAGAGGGCTGCCGTTACAACGACGTTGAGCACTTGGTTTATGCATCAAGCAGCTCCGTATACGGCAACCATACTAATATGCCTTTCTCCATACACGGTCATGTTGATCACCCTATGAGCTTGTATGCAGCAACCAAAAAGTCCAACGAGCTAATGGCTCACACATACAGTAGCTTGTTTAACATCCCCACCACTGGCCTGCGATTTTTTACGGTTTATGGCCCTTGGGGACGCCCGGATATGGCCCTGTTCTTATTTACTAAAAATATTCTTGCTGGTGAGCCAATTGATCTATTTAATTACGGCAAGCACAAACGTGATTTCACTTTCGTCGATGATATTGTTGAAGGTGTTACTCGAACACTCGACAATGTAGCGGTACCTAACCCAGATTGGACCAGCGACAACCCCGATTCGGCTACCAGTAGTGCACCGTATCGTGTGTATAACATCGGTAACAACAGTCCAGTCGATCTTGAACACTACATTGCAGTGCTTGAAGATTGCTTAGGCAAAAAAGCGATTAAAAACCCACTACCTCTGCAAGCTGGCGATGTGCCCAACACCTACGCGGATGTAAGTGACCTAGTCAATGATGTTGGCTACAAACCTGAAACAACGGTTGAAGAAGGCATTGCTAAATTTGTTGATTGGTATCGCGAATACTACAAGGTGTAGCCACGCACTTTATAGAGCACGATAGCAATCATCTCGTGCAACCACCTATCAAACTTTACCAAGGTAGTGGTTTGCGGCATCCAGGCAATTGAAGGCAACCCTTTTATTGCCTGGTAATCCACCGGCACTGGGCATACCTGCAAACCTTGCTTAGTCATCACAGATACTGCACGTGCCATATGCGATGCCGATGTTACTAGCCAAATACTTGTCGGCAAATCCTTCATTCTCAAAAGCTCTGCGACATTGCGTCCATTCTGGGCGGTGTTTTTGGACGTACTTTCCAGCAACAGCCGTGCTGGTGCAACCCCTAAAGCGCCCAAGTACTCACTAATAACCTCAGCTTCACTAACTTCGCGGATCGCACCACCTGCGATAATAATCGGCACTTCGCTATGCTGCTGAGCTAATCGCCAACCACCCGTTGCTCGTGAAAAGGTCGCGTGGCTCATTCCATGAATTTCATTTCTATCGGTAACTGCACTACTCACTCCACCACCCAAAATCACTATCGATGCAGCCTGGCAGCTTGGGTCGTACAGGTGTTTGTCTTCGAGCTGTGCAAGTAAGGGGTTAACGACTTTAGGCGCAGAAATGAGCAGCATCAAAGCCACCCAGCCAATCATTTTAAAAAACGCAGGCAGGCTGGGCCGCTTGACCATTCCGATAATTAAAAACGAAAGAGTGATCAAAAACAGCAAAGCAATGGGGTCTGTCAACCAATCTCGGGCCAAATTCATAACTAATGTTGCATTTTTATGATGATTATTATTATCATAGTTTATACAAATAATAGAATTACCGCTGTTTACCATGCCCGTTCCAGACACCAACAACCTTAATCAGATACGACAACTGCGCGCTTTTTGCCATGCCGCCCAAACGGGCAGTATCTCAAAAGCCGCCCAACGATTGAAAATCAGCCAGCCCGCCGCCTCTTTACAGATCCAAGCGCTCGAGAAGGATCTAGACACTTTACTGTTTGAGCGCTCAGGCCCAAAGATTCGGCTAACGCCTGCAGGTGAATTATTACGCGACATGGCTCGGCCTCTAGTTGATGGACTAGCTCGTTTGCCCGATAACTTTTCTGCCAAACTCGGCACCGTTAATACGGGCTCCTTGGATATTGCCTCGGGAGAAGCCACCCTGCTCTACATCTTGCCGGAGATCGTTAACCGATTTAATGGCGAGTACCCTCAGATCGATTTGAAAATGCATAACGTCACAGGGCACGATGGTATGGCCTTGTTGCGCGCCGATGAGGTTGATTTTGCTGTTGGCTCAATGATCGACGTGCCCGATGATTTGGTTTACCACCCCATTTATGATTATCAACCTGCGCTCATTATGTGCAAAGGTCATCCACTCGAGGATAAAGAATCAGTCACACTACAAGACATCAGCCCATATGGTTTAGTGCTACCACCACGTCACTTAAGCACGTGGAGTTTGCTTGATCTTGTTTTTGAACAACACGGTGTGCCCTACAATGTGGTACTTGAAGTGGGCGGATGGGAAGTCATTAAACGTTATGTTGAGATGGGCACAGGCATCAGCATCGTGACCAGCATTTGCTTACGTGGCAATGAAAACTTAGTGGTTAAACCAATGGATACTTACTTTCCAACTCGCAGCTATGGTGTGGTTTATCGTCGTGGTAAATTCTTGTCACCACAAGCGAAACAGTTTTTACAGATGATGGACAACGACTTCTTTGCCAAGCAAACTGCCCCACCTTTGAGGCGACCGTCTAAAAGCCGCAGCGACGACACTTTAATCACTAGTTTGTAAACACGTTATGCCTTCATCAAATACAAACACCCACGTTATTGTGGGTATGTCAGGTGGCGTAGATTCATCCGTTGCCGCACTTTGCTTGCTAGAGCAAGGTTATCGTGTGTCCGGCATTTTCATGCAAAACTGGGAGGATGACGACGAACATTGCACTATTCGTGAAGACTACCGTGACGCTTCAGCTGTTGCCAGTCACTTAGGCATCCCACTAAGCACCGTAAACTTTGCCGATGAATATTGGGAAATGGTGTTTAAGCACTTTCTTGAAGAGTACGGTGCAGGCCGCACCCCTAACCCAGACATTTTGTGCAACAAGGAAATAAAGTTTAAGGCTTTTTTAGATTACGCTCACGAGCAAGGCGCAGATGCCATCGCCACCGGCCACTACGTGCGTACAGGCAAGCACGATGGCGAAACCAGCCTATTGCGCGGCCTCGACAACAACAAAGATCAATCGTACTTTTTGCACACGCTCTCGCAATCGCAAATCGCTAATAGCTTATTTCCCGTTGGCGAAATGGATAAGTCTGTGGTGCGCCAAATAGCCAAAGAAGCCGGGTTTCATTTGCATAAAAAGAAAGACAGCACCGGTATCTGTTTTATCGGCGAAAGGAAATTCAGTGAATTCCTAGCGCAGTACTTGCCAGCCAAGCCGGGCGAAATACTAGACGAAGATGGAAACCCACTGGGCAGACACAATGGCCTGATGTTTTATACACTCGGGCAGCGTCAAGGCTTGGGCATTGGTGGCACCCGTGAGCACGACGATACCCCGTGGTATGTGCTCGAAAAAGATGTGCCCAACAATATATTGATGGTTGGCCAAGGTCACGACAACCCTCGCCTGCACCGCAATCACCTAAGTGCGCATCGAGTTCATTGGGTAAGTGACAAAACTCCGACGGGCTCATTTGATTGCGTTGCCCAGGTTCGTTATCGCCAAGAGGATCAAGCTGTGCGAATCACAGTGGTTGATGATCAACATATCACGGCAGAATTTACAGAGACTGTACGTGCAGCGACCCCTGGACAGTCACTAGTGTTATACGATGGTGAGCGCTGCCTCGGCGGCGGTATTATTAGTGATTTTGACTGATCGCTAACACCTCATACAAATTCGCAAGTTACGGTTATCGCAACCGTGAGCATCTTATAATCAGATTATGAGCAGTATCCATACAATCGAAAATCAAACCCTAGCGTTAGCTGGGATCTTCCAAGCCGTGCATCTGTGCAAAATGCTTGCGACAACTGGCGAATGTGATCAAGAAGATCTTCGCGGCACGCTGCGCTCGATACTAACGCTCAAGGCTGATCGTGTAGCGGACGCCTACGGTGGTAACTCACACAGCATCAAACGCGGATTGCGCGTATTAAAAAATCAGTTAATTAGCAGTGATGAGCAGCGCGATCTGGATATTTCCCGTTACGCACTAGGGCTGATTCAACTCGGTACAAACATTTTGAAGGATCAAAAAACGGTTGAGCAACTGCGTATTGGTATCAGCCAAGCACAGACCATGGAGGGTTCGATTATTGAAGCTGACGCCATCAATGCGTTTGCCAGTATTTATCGTAGTAGCATTAGCCAGCTAAGCCCTCGCATTATGGTTAATGGAAACGAGGAATACCTCGCCGACAACGCGATAGCGTCAACCATACGCGCATCATTATTAGGCGGCGTACGCTCTGTAGTGTTGTGGAGACAATGCGGCGGAACCCGCCCAAAGATGTTACTGCAGCGCGGTAAGCACCTTCAGGCGATTGATGAATTGTTGCTGGCTTAGCGTCATACCGTTGTCATACCCAGTAGGGCACTCACGTCCCGCGAAGGTTGTCATCCCCGCGAAGGCGGGGATGACAACCTACGCGAAGCAGCAGCTCTTTAAGAAGCCACCTGAACAGTCACCGGTATATCCTTAAACTTCACTTTCGATGCATCTGCAGAATCTTGAAACTCCGCAATATCATTAAAGTTTAAGTAGCGGTAGATTTCATCGCTCATCGAATCAATCTCCTTCATATACTTCATGTACTCTTCAGCCGTAGGCAACTTGCCCAATAAGGCAGCAATGGCTGCAAGTTCTGCAGAGCTTAGGTACACATTGGCATCTTTACCCAAACGGTTCGGGAAGTTACGCGTTGATGTGGATACAACCGTAGCGCCTGGCTTCACTCGTGCTTGGTTACCCATACACAAGGAACAGCCCGGTATCTCTAAACGTGCACCCGCTGCACCAAAGATGTTGTAGTAACCCTCTTCTTTAAGCTGGTGCTCATCCATACGGGTAGGAGGCGCGATCCACAATACGGTATCAACGTACTCACCAGATTTTTCAATCAACTTGCCGGCTGCACGATAGTGACCGATGTTAGTCATGCAAGAACCAATAAACACTTCGTCAATCTGTGTGTTTGCAACATCGGATAACGTTTTGACGTCATCAGGATCGTTTGGACAAGCTAGTAGCGGCTCTTTGATTTCCGCCAGATCGATTTCGATGATTTCAAAATACTCAGCATCGGCATCGGCCTTAATCAGGGTTGGGTTTTCCAACCATTCTTCCAGCTTACGAGCGCGGCGTTCTAGCGTACGAGCATCTTCGTAGCCTTGGTCAATCATCCAACGTAGCAAAGTAACGTTTGATGTGATGTATTCCTTCAACGGGTCAATATCCAATTGAACCGTACAACCACCGGCAGAACGCTCAGCTGTTGCATCGGCTAATTCAAATGCTTGCTCAAGCTTTAGATCTTTAAGGCCTTCGATTTCGATACAACGACCAGAGAAGATGTTTTTCTTGCCTTTCTTTTCAACCGTTAGCAAACCGCGCTGAATAGCTGCGTATGGAATGGCATTAACCAAATCACGCAATGTAATACCTGGCTGCATTTCGCCCTTAAATCGCACCAGAACAGACTCAGGCATGTTTAATGGCATAACACCCGTGGCTGCGGCAAAGGCGACTAATCCAGAGCCAGCTGGAAATGATATACCCATTGGGAATCGTGTATGCGAATCACCACCAGTACCAACCGTGTCTGGCAGCAACATGCGGTTTAACCAAGAGTGAATAATGCCATCACCAGGGCGCAATGAAACGCCGCCACGATTGGTCATGAAGTCAGGCAATGTGTGGTGAGTGTCAACATCAATTGGTTTTGGGTAAGCCGCGGTATGACAAAAAGATTGCATCACTAAATCGGCAGAGAAGCCAAGGCAGGCAAGGTCTTTTAACTCATCACGTGTCATCGGGCCGGTTGTATCTTGCGAGCCGACCGTTGTCATTAGGGGTTCGCAATACTGCCCAGGGCGTACACCCTCTACACCACATGCCTTACCCACAATTTTTTGTGCTTGCGTAAAGCCTTTGCTGTTTTCTTCGTTTGCGCCTGGGCGCTTAAATACATCACTAACCGGTAAGCCCATTGCCTCACGAGCGCGGTCGGTTAAGCCACGGCCAATGATTAGTGGGATACGGCCGTTGGCGCGAACTTCGTCAAGTAGCACGTTAGTCGCAAGCTCAAAAGTGCTAATGACTTCATCCGTACCGTGGCGCATTACTTTGCCTTCATATGGATAGATATCAATAACGTCACCGTTATTCATTTGGCTAACATCACATTCAATCGGCAAGGCGCCAGCATCTTCCATCGTGTTAAAGAAGATAGGCGCAATTTTACCGCCGATACAAACACCGCCTTCGCGCTTGTTTGGAATATGAGGGATGTCATCACCCATGTGCCACAACACCGTATTGGTTGCCGACTTACGTGATGAACCCGTACCAACTACATCACCCACATAGGCAACTGGATGGCCCTTCTCTTTCAGTTTTTTGATGTCCCCAATTGGATCATCTGAAACGCCTTCACGTTCAAACTTCAACATGGCCAAAGCATGTAAGGGAATGTCAGGGCGAGACCACGCATCTACCGCTGGTGAAAGATCATCTGTATTGGTTTCACCCGGTACTTTAAAAACCGTGACCGTTAATTTTTTAGCGACTTCTTCTTTTGAGGTAAACCACTCGGCATCAGCCCATGCCTGCATCACTTGCTTGGCAAACTCATTGCCTTTGTCTGCTTTTTCTTTTACGTCATGAAACGCATCAAACACCAATAACGTACCCGACAATGCTTTTGCAGATGCAGCAGCTAGCTTGTCGTCATCTAGCGCTTCAACCAATGGCAAGATGTTAAAACCACCTAGCATGGTGCCAAGCAGTTCAACCGCTTGTACGTTATCGATTAAAGGGCATTTGATTTCGCCTTTAGAAACCGCCGATAAGAAACCAGCTTTTACATAAGCGGCATCATCAACACCTGCTGGTACGCGCTGCGTTAACAGGTTCATTAAGAAATCTTCTTCACCTTTAGGTGGCGCTTTTAGCAACTCAACTAAATCAGCTGTTTGCTGCGCATCCAATGGTTGCGGCACAATGCCTTGAGCAGCTCGCTCGGCTACGTGTTCACGATAGGTTTCTAGCATTGTCATGTTGATTACCTTTGTCATTAATTGTGCAACTACGTTGTATTTTAAAACTTTTTAGCGTGCCGAATAACTGGCACAGAGGAACAACTTAGATAACTATTTAGATAACTCATTTAGCTAATTAACTGAGATAACCTAGTTTTCGCTATCTACAAATACGCTATTGCGTAGTTCTTCCAACTGATCGCGCATTTGAGCCGCTTGTTCAAATTCAAGATTACGAGCGTGCTCGTACATTTGTTTCTCGAGTTTCTTAAGCTTACGGCTCACCTGTACAGCGCTAAGTGATGACCAATCCGTAACATCTGATTTTACCTTACCTGCGCCTTTTTTACGTTTGTCGGTACCACTGTCGCCCGCTTCCATGACGTCAACGATCTTTTTCACGACACCTTTTGGCGTAATACCGTGCTCTTCGTTATAGGCTACTTGCACTTTGCGCCGGCGATCCGTCTCGTCTATGGCGCGCTGCATCGACCCTGTTACCTTATCGGCATACAAAATGGCTTTGCCATGTAAATTACGTGCTGCTCTGCCAATTGTTTGAATGAGTGAACGTTCTGAGCGTAAGAATCCTTCTTTATCAGCGTCCAAAATGGCTACCAATGAGACTTCTGGCATATCCAGCCCCTCCCGCAGCAGGTTAATACCCACCACCACATCAAACACGCCCAAACGTAAATCTCTGATAATTTCGCTACGCTCAACGGTATCGACGTCAGAATGCAGATAACGCACCTTGATATCGTGCTCACCGAGGTACTCAGTTAGATCCTCCGACATGCGTTTGGTTAACGTTGTAATCAGCACACGTTCGTTAATCGCCACTCGCTTAGTGATCTCCGACATCACATCATCAACCTGAGTTTTAACCGGTCGGATTTCCACTTCTGGATCGATCAAACCCGTTGGGCGGACAACCTGCTCCACCACTTGGTCGGCGTGTTGTTCTTCATACGCGCCTGGCGTTGCTGAGACAAAAATCGTTTGCGGGGCGAGCGACTCAAACTCTTCAAATTTAAGTGGCCGGTTATCTAATGCAGACAACAAACGAAAACCGTGGTTCACTAGGTTTTCTTTACGCGAGCGATCGCCTTTATACATTGCGCCAAGCTGCGGCACTGTTACATGGCTTTCATCGATAAATAGCAGCGATTTAGGCGGCAAGTAATCAAATAAGCACGGTGGTGGTTCCCCTGGCCCACGGCCTGATAAATAACGTGAGTAATTTTCAATACCTGAGCAATAGCCCAGCTCATGAATCATTTCTAAATCAAACATGGTGCGCTGCTGCAAGCGCTGCGCTTCCACCAACTTGCCCGACTCCTGCAATTGCTTTAATCGCCCTTGCAGCTCCTCTTTAATGTGATCAGCCGCTTCCATCATCACTTCACGTGGCGTGACGTAATGCGTTTTTGGATAGATGGTTAGCCTGGGTGTTTTCCGATTGACCTCACCCGTAAGCGGGTCAAAATAACTCAAGGCTTCTATTTCGTCGTCAAACAATTCGATACGAACGGCTTCGCGCTCCGAATCCGCCGGATACACATCAATGATTTCCCCGCGCACCCGATAGGTGCCACGTTTCAGGTCAATATCATTACGCTGATATTGCAGCTCGGCTAAACGCCGGAGGAGGTCCCGCTGGTCGATAATTTCGCCACGCGATAAGTGTAAGACCATCTTGTGATACTGCTGAGGATCACCCAATCCGTAGATCGATGAAACGGTGGCAACAATAATCGTATCGGGCCGCTCAAACAGTGCCTTGGTGGCTGACAAACGCATCTGCTCAATATGCTCGTTGACCGAGGAGTCCTTCTCTATATACAGATCACGCGACGGTACATAGGCCTCGGGCTGGTAATAATCGTAATAAGAGACAAAGTACTCAACCGAGTTATTCGGGAAGAATTCCCGAAATTCACCATAGAGCTGTGCCGCCAAAGTCTTGTTCGGCGCAAGCACAATTGCGGGCCGCTGAAGTTGCGTTACGAGCTTGGCTATAGTGAAAGTTTTGCCCGATCCGGTAACACCCAGCAGGGTTTGGTAAGCAAGACCGTCACTTATCCCCTCTGCCAGACCCTTTATAGCCTCAGGCTGGTGGCCCGCTGGCTGGTAGTCCGTGTGAATTTCGAAGGCTTTGGGCATGGTGATAACTGTGATCTGAAGGCCAAATCGTACACCACAGCGAAAAAAGTCGCAGAAAGATTGTCAGTTCAAGTTGACCCAGAGCGTCTGCGCCACTAAACTTCACGGCTGCAGTTCCCCGGTAGCTCAGTTGGTAGAGCAAATGACTGTCAATCATTGGGTCGCTGGTTCGAGCCCGGCCCGGGGAGCCATTTATTCCTGATGGTGCACATGCCCTTTCCGTGTGTGCACAAAAAAGGCCCTCTTCAACGAGGGCCTTTTGCTTTTCTGAGTATTTGCTTTTTACAGGCATTCGACGGGGCTATTTACTGATTGCGCTCCTTCAGCAATGATTTCAGTAAATTCTTGACCGCGGGCTTCTCCGCTGACAGCTCACCATTGGGCATTGCGGCGCTCTCATCGTCTCCGGGAGGATCGCCAGGCCCTGAAGCATCAGATGTACCCTGACCCTCTGTATGACCGTGCTGCATGGCCTCACGTTCACGCAAATAACGTTCGTAATGTTCATCATCGCCGTTCAAGTCGTCAGGCTGTTCTGCGGTAACCGGTACATGACCAGGTGGGTCGATCAGAATCGCCGCACTTTCCAGGGATAGCAACGCTCCTTGCTGCACAGAGTCACGAATATCCTTCATGTCTGCGGCAGAAAACGCACCTTGGCTAGCAATGTCGTCTAGCTCGGTAAATACCGGTAATGACTGAACCACCGCATCCACATCAATATCCTGACCCGGCTCAATGCTCGCCAGGGCGCCAGGGATCGAATCGAGAATCGCAATCACTGAAGCCACACAGTCCTCATCGCCCGTGAAATGCAAATCGCGCAAGGGATTAGCGCCATCCATCGCATCGAGCCTCAGATCGATCGAGTATTTCTGCACAATGCTGGCGCAAGCGGAATACAACATGTCAACACCATCAATGGCCCGTGCAACACGATCAGGATCAGCGGCGGCAACGGAGGCATCCGTCAGCCTGACAACCAGTCGTGCCTCACCCGCCCCGATGGGATAGCGTGAATAAGGATGATCGTCCACAGGCCTGACAGAGCCTTCAAGCAAACCGATCATGTTAGGCAGATGACTGGTGGCAAACAGTATGCGGCTTTGCAACCGAACCGCTTCTGCACGAGCGGCTTTTGGATCAGTCTCAGGACTGATCAGGGTATGCCAGTATTCGGTTGTACCAAGCTTGTCGAGATGCAACACCTCAACGACTCGACGTTCATCATCTGACAACGTATCGAATCGACCGACTATGGTTGCACCTGCATTGCCTAGTCGTGCGGCAGCAGCCGTGCGTTGATCGTCGTTGGCAACCCGGAACTGATCAACCAGCGTCTTGACATCAGACCTGATGAGCGTATCGATGATCCTGGCAATGGCCATACGCAGTTGATCTGCGTGCATGTGTAACTCCGGGCGAAATTGTGCTTATTACCCGCTTTAATCGGCCGAATTCAGTTCTACTGAAGCCTAGGCTCAGGTGTAGAGCCAAGTGTATTTGGTCGGGACGGAGTGATTCGAACACTCGACCCCCACAACCCCATTGTGGTGCGCTACCAGGCTGCGCCACGCCCCGTCCAAGCGTTAGAGCATAACGCAATAAGGCAGGAATTGGGCGATAGAGTTGGACAATTAACTAGTGCGCAAAATGCGCAACAAGTCCTCAAGTTCTGAGCGAAGCTGACGCATCATCTGCTGCGATTGCGCATTGTCATCCTTGACGGCATCACCGGCCAGATGCAGACGCGCCCCACCAATGGTGTAGCCCTCTGAGTACAGGAGGCTGCGAATTTGCCGAATCA
>CALJAA010000110.1 GCA_938028465.1 uncultured Granulosicoccaceae bacterium
AATATATTGCTGATAACTTCAGACCAACATAGACCAGACTGCTTTGGGTTTAGTACACGTAATATCAAAACACCACACCTTGATGCGTTTGCTCAATCGGGTACTCGCTTTGATACTTGCATAACCCCTAATGTACTTTGCCAACCTGCTCGCGCGTCATTGCTTACTGGTATGCTGCCATTGACCCACGGTGTGTACGATAACCAAGTGCATATGAGTGCGAGTATAGGAGAGCGTGGCTGGGCAGGGCAGTTGTCGAAGGCTGGTTACCTAAGTGCGTTTATTGGTAAGGCGCATTTTGGTGAAGATAAAAATGCTACGCAGTGGGGTGCGCCTGAATCCCGCATTGACTCAGCCAGCTTTCCAGAAGACTGGAGCGGCCCCTATATGGGCTTTGACTACGCTGAACTCATGATATTGGGTCATTGGCACGAGTTGCTTCCTTGTGAAAGACCGCCGGCGGGCCAACACTTTGAACGGTGGTTTTGGAGTCACCCGAAAGCGTGGGAGCTATGGGGTAATGATGCAGCCACAGGCGCTGATGCAGGCTATGGCAAAGGTGCGGCACAAACCTGGTCATCCGCTTTGCCTGCAGAGTGGCACTCCACTACCTGGGTGACAGAAAGAACCAACGAATTTTTGCAGGCGCATAATACAGGTGACGAACCTTTTTGCTTATGGGCGTCTTACCCCGACCCCCACCATCCGTTTGATTGCCCCGAACCTTGGGCGTCGGTGCATACACCTGACAACATCGACATAAGCCAAAGTCATGAGCTTGATCTAGATAACCGACCTTGGTGGCATCGTGCCGCGCTTGAGAACGAACCTCAAGGAAAAAAAGAAAAAAACCGTATTCTGCGTAAAGAGTATTCACGCATACCACAGCAAACGGATGAACAGCTTGCTGTGATGACTGCTAACTATTACAACATGATTGCGTTTCTTGATGATGGTGTCGGTAAAATATTACAAACACTTGATCAAACCGGGCTTGCTGAAAACACGATTGTTATTTTCACCAGTGACCATGGTGAGTTACTGGGTGATCATGGTTTGTATCTAAAAGGCCCTATGATGTATGACGCATTACTTCGCGTTAATACCATGATACGAGGCCCCGGCATTGAAAAAAATAAAGCCATCAGCCACCCTGTTAGTACGCTTGATTTAGCCAGTACTTTTTGTGAGTGGGGTGGCACAACTGCAGACTCTGAAAGCCAAAGTGCGAGCCTGGTGCCGCTGCTCAATGGAGAGCAACCCGCAACTGACTTTGCTTATAACGAATGGAATCTGTCACCGGCACGTGTTGGGGTTGAATTGCAATTGCGCACGGTACGCACAGAAACCGCACGCTTAACCGTAGATCTGATCTCTGGTGATGGTGAGCTTTACAATCTAGCCACTGACTCTGACGAAATGTACAACCTTTGGAACGAAGACGCCGCAACTACACTACAGGCTTCAATGATGAAGAAAATAGCCGAACGCCCTGGTACAGTGCTTGAGTCTTTACCGGATCATACTGAATAATAGTCCATACTGCGTGGGGTTAACATTGAGGGCGCAAGCTTAGATATTTACCACTAAATAACCCACTCTTTGGGAATTAGCTTCTTCAGTTCGGTTATGACCATAGAGGTAAGCAAAATCGATCTCCTACCAATGCAGATTTAGTACTTTGAAAAACTGGCCTGGTCCCTAATGTCCTTTTACTCGATATAAAAATCACAGCGATTGTGTTGGCGAGGAATTGGTCTCAGGTATTGGTATCTGAGTTGTTATCTTCGGCTATGCTACAGCCATGAAAAACACCGCATCTTCGGTTCCATCCACGGACAACATTCTTACCGGTGTCGCGCTGATGCTTGGTTTTTGCGTAACCGCTCCATTGCTGGACGTGGCAGCTAAACTGGCGTCCTCTAGCGTACCGGTGGGGCAGATTACAGCGGCGCGCTTTATCATTCAGTGTGTGCTAATGGCGCCGTTTATTAAAATCATGGGGCTATCCTTGCACGTGGCGCGCGCACAATGGTTGCCTCTGATATCACGTGCATTACTTTTGGTTTTTGCAACCTTTTGTTTCATCGCCGCGATCCGTGTAATGCCGCTTGCCGACGCACTGGCCATTGTGTTCGTGGCACCTGTTATTGTTTTGTTGTTCGGTAAATTTTACCTGGGCGAAGAAGTCGGCCCCCGCCGCATTGCGGCGTGCATGGTAGGGTTTGTCGGCGTCTTATTTGTGATCCAGCCTAGCTTCGCGGCCTTCGGTGCAGTGGCGCTGATTCCACTGGGTACGGCAGTCGCTTTCGCTTTCTATATTCTTGTGACGCGAGGTCTGTCGCGCCAGATGCATCCTGTAGCTTTGCAATTCCATACCGGTCTGATCGCCAGCTTGTTTTGCACACCAGTCTTACTTCTAGCCCAAGGCTCCGGCTCTGATTTATTCGATCCAGTATGGCCTGCGGGTATTGCCTGGTTGTGGCTCTTTGGTGCTGGATTCTTCGCCACTCTGAGCCACATGATGATGACTTACGCATTGTCGCTAGCACCCTCTGCCACCTTGGCCCCGTTGCAGTATTTTGAGTTACCGGTGGCCACTGTGTTCGGATATCTGGTTTTCCACGACTTCCCTAATGCGCTTAGTCTAATAGGCATCGCCATCATTATTGGGGCTGGGCTGTATATGATCCACCGGGAGAGAATTACCGCCCGACAATTGATCACTGAGCGCGCAGCTCCACCGATCTGATTGCCAGAATCGGTAACATTAAGCTCATTCAAGCAGAACATCTAGAAGAATAAACGAAGAAAACAGATGTGCAGGGGGTCGTTGGCGGAGGTGTCGTGGATAGCTCAATATTGTATTGGCTAGCCAAACTCGGTTGGACTGATACGCTGTTGCTCGAACGTCGCAACCTTACTTCAGGATCCACCTGGCACGCTGCAGGCAATGCAGCCTTCAAATTCCCTTGAAATTTCACTGGACATCTATTTTGTCATGACGCATAGTGTCATGACACTAAAGTGTGATGGTTTCATATTACCTACCTGAATCACAACTGAATTGCAGCTATATAAAGGAAGATCACCAGTGAAGTATTTGATCCTGTTACTCGCCATGATTGCCAACGCCGCTAGCGGTGAAGAATGTATAGACACCGATGGAGATGGATGGGGCTGGACCGGTAGCGCCAGCTGCCGTATCGAACAACACGTCGTTGAAGAAGTAAAACCGGAATTGAAACAGTGTGTCGATACCGATGGTGACGGTTGGGGCTGGAATGGAACTGAAAGCTGCATTGTTCAGTCTAAACCACAGCCGACTATCCCTATTAAAACCACCGGGCTATGTGTAGATACCGACAACGATGGATGGGGTTGGAATGGTATCAGTAGCTGCACCATAAAACGGGAAATTGAAGCTGAGACCACAGCCCATATCGATGGTATTACCGATGTCGTCGTAATGATGGGCCAGTCGAACGCACTTGGAAACCAAACTCTGGTTAACCTCGAACACGACTACGCAGACGAACGCATCTTGGCGTGGACTAAAAACGATGGCTGGCAGATTGCAAATCTATGCACACAGGTATGGCGCGGCACATGGCATCCATGGCAAGGCGGGAGTTGTGGCAATCATCCCGCCTTTCAGATTGCAAAAGGCATTCTCGCTAAAGATGACTCCAGAAAAGTTGCAATCATTCCAGCGGGAGATGCCGGCCAACCGATTAGCTCGTGGAATGAAAACGGTTCGTCGTTAATCCTTGCCAGGCAGCGAATTGAATCAGCGCTCGACAAACTCCCGCAGATAAACCACGTCAATCTCATTGCCTGGTCTCAAGGTGAGTCGGATCATGGCAACGAACACAACTGGTACAACAGCCTGACTGATTTAATTTACAGATTACGACAGGAGAATTGGGTTGACGCTGACAGCACAAAGTTCGTTGCACAGGAAACTGCCTGGTCTTCGGTGAATGATGTTGTTCACTGGCTTGAAAGTGATAACGATCCACTCACGGGTGCCATAACTGCCTCTGATCAACCACTTAAAGATGTTGCTCACTTTACTGGAGATGCTTTGCGAGTCATCGGTCGACGATATGCCGATAAATATCTAAAAATGGGTGGCTAATTTTTATCTAGACCCATTAGGTGAATAGGACGGCCTGCCAGGGAATCAGCCTTACTCTATCAATCAACCTACGTTAATGGCTCCCTTACAGGCTGCTTCGCAAAACTCAACACATCGTCATAAGGGGGTATGGGGGACATGCATCGTAAGGTCTAATAACGATTGTAAGGCGATGCTCCACTATTATTTTTTTGTGTGCATGTCCCTATAATTTTCGTCTTATATTAAGTATTTGGTGCATGTTCCTGTAATGGCCCTGTGCATGTCCCTGTAGTGTTTTTACGATTGATTTTTATCATTTAATGATAGGCACTTAAATCTAAAGGCACAACTGGGGAATCCAATGACCAAAAGTGATTTTCGCGAAAAACTTAATGAGGCTAGCGAAATTGTAGAAAGCTGGCCTGACTGGAAGAAAAATACCCTGAGAGACAGTTTCAAATCTCGAAATACCAACCCTCGAGAGGAGGTTGCTTTTCAAAATGACGCCCAAGTTGATGGATCTGTTAATAACAAGCAAGCTGGTTAGTGACGTCTCGATAAACTGGCGGGTTTGCTCACTAGGTACTTTGCGACTGTGTTTCCCCAGGGATTGTGAATGATGCAGAATCACCTCAAGATGGTAGTTCCGACTAAACTGCCGTTTCTTAAGGCTATTTGTTGGGACCTAAGCGATGTACACGTATTAGCTGTTGATGAGATGCTTAGTAGATATGAAAGAGGCTGGCGTTACAGGGGTGTGTTAGCCGATTTAGAAGGCTCTGAAAAACGCTTCGTAGCGCAGCTTGCCGAAGCAAAGGGGTCTTGGCTACAATTTACGTTAGTATCCAACCTCACCTAAAACCTGCTTTAAAAATTCCCGAGTCCTAGCTTCCTTCGGCTTCCCAAACATAACCTCAAGGTCTTTAGGGGGCGTTATACGTTCTATAAAGTTCATAGTTGAATTTGAACTTTACATAATGCACCTGACCCCTAATCTTTCTTCCTTGTCTTTGTGGCTAAGGTGATAACTGACCAAGTTTATCCAAAGCCCATCGAACGTTTTTGCGTACATCAGGGTCGTTATCGTCTCTAAACGGCTCAAGGAATTCACGTGATTCAGGTACGCATAGCTCACCTAATGCTGCAGCACATTCTTTACGCAAATTCGGTACATCAAGTGCCATAAGCGGGCCGATATGCAGTGCACCTTCAGTAGCGCCGAGTCGGCCTAGCGTTCTTACCGCTTTAAGGCGAACTTGCCAGTATTCATCGTCTAGGGCTTTTATTAAATCTGAGATACACGTAGCGCTGCCAGATTTAGTTAACGTCTCCGCTGCTGCTTCGCGAACTTGCCAGTCTCCATCATCAAGGCCTGCAATGAGTATTTGTTCTGAGTGATCAGACTTATTAAAACCCAATGCTGCCAGTGCCGTACGACGAACAGAGGGGTGTTCATCGGACGATGCGCTTCGTAGGGCAGGTATAGCCGTGCTGTCTTGCAACCAACCAATAGCGCTCACGGCCTGGCAACGAACCTTTGGAGATGCATGCGCAAGGGCCGCAATGGCTGGCCCCATTGCTTCGGGTCGGCGCAGTTCGGTAATACCGGCAAGGCATGAGAGCAGGGTAAATTCGTTACTATCTGAGAGTATTGGCAGCAGTGCATCTCCAGCTTCTGGGTCTTTAAGCTCAGTTAAACTCAGGGCTGCAGCTTCTCGCACAGCCTGTGACTCATCACCGAGCGCGATCACTAACGCTGCCGCCGTCGCTGACCCATCAAATGAAGTGAGTGCTAAAGCCGCTTGCTTTCTCACCCCTTCGTCGACATCGACAATGGCTTTGGCTAGGTGTGGAATCGCTTCGGGGTCTGCGCTATTGGCTAATTCGATCACCGCCATAATGCGACCACCGGCCTCGGCATCATCGAGCCCCTCCGCCAGTGTTGCTATGTCATCAAACTCTTCGAACAATTGACTCATGGTTAGCTCACTTCAGTAGATAAGGAATGTTGACCGTTACTGCACCAGTGGGGCAGTCGGCTTCGCAGGGCATGCAGTACCAGCATTCATCGTATTTCATGTGCGCTGTTTTTCGACCATCTAACATGTCAGTTATTCGCAGTACATCCAGCGGACATACTTCAACGCAGACGGTGCAACCTTTATCAGCGATACAAAGGTCGTTGTCGATGACTACTGGTACGGTACTCGCGGCATGGGCTAAAGGCATAAATGCACTCCTGTGTGTCTAATAGGAAAAGTGTAGAAACTGAGTTAGAACTGTTTAAGCTTGTACGTCTTTGTTGCATTCGACTATTCTGCTGTTGCAGGGACTTTGACACGTTGTTTGTCGTATGCATCTTTTTCATCGTCTGCTATTTCTACAATGTAGGGTTTTACCGGTTCCTTGCGACTGGTTGGTTTGCCGTCCTCGCCTTTGGTGAGTAGGGTATGGCAAAACCAGTTTTCATCGTCACGTTCAAACTCAACACGATTGTGGTATAGCCCCCAACGGCTTTCGGTGCGGTACAACGAAGCTGAGGCGGCCATGTCGGCGCAGTCGAGAATGCTCGAGGCTTCAAGTGCGCGCATGAGCTCATGTGAATCACGCACATACATGTGATTCTCCATGTCGTCGCGTATCTCTTCAAAACGCTGCTGTGCCAGTTGCATTTTGGCGGTCACTTTTGGCGGTTGCAGGTAGTCGTTGACGAACCGGCGTGTTTTGTATTCGATTTGATTGGGCGGTATGCCATCGTCGCGCTTGGTCGGTGCCAGCACGCGAGCACGTTCAGCTTCAACGGCATCTTTATCGATTTCTGCAAAATCAACATCAGCAGAGAAGGCGAGTGCATCCTCGCCTGCAATAGCGCCATTCGTAAATGCGCCCAGCATATAGTTATGCGGAACGTTGGCCATATCACCTGCGGCGTAGAGGCCGGGTATGGTGGTGCGGGCATTTTCATCAACGTAAACACCCGATGCCGAATGACCAGAGCAAAAACCAATTTCAGAGATATGCATTTCAATCATATCCTTGCGGTAGTCTGTGCCACGTCCCTTATGAAAGTGCCCGCGAGTTGGTCTTTCTACAATATGCAATACACGTTCAATTTCGCTCACGGTTTCTTCCGCCAAATGATCGAGCTTGAGATAGACAGGACCATTACCCGACTGAAGCTCATCATGAAATTCTTGCATCATCTGACCAGACCAATAATCGCATTCAATAAATCGTTCACCACCGGCATTAGCGGTATACCCACCGAGTGGGCCTGCAACGTAAGCGCAGGCTGGCCCGTTGTAGTCCTTGATAAGCGGGTTGATTTGGTAACACTCAAGATTGGCTAATGCAGCGCCTGCGTGATACGACATGGAATAGCCTTCACCACTGTTCGATGCATTTTCATAAGTACCATAAAGATAACCAGAACTAGGTAAGCCGAGCCGACCCGCTGCCCCCATCGACATAATGACCGACTTGGCGCGGACCACTAAAAATTCCGCCGTTCGCGTATTGACACAAATCGCACCGGCGACGCGATCTTCTGTTGTCAGCAGTCGGGTTGCCATGTAACGATTAATGATGTTAATTCTTGCTTTACGCAATTGCCGATACAACGCTTTTTTTACCGTGTCCCCATTGGGCATGGGCAAAACATAAGTACCAATGTGATGCACCTTTTTAACGTCGTACTCGCCGTTGTTGTCTTTTTGGAATCGTATGCCGAAGCTGTCTAGCTCTTGAATGATCGGATAGCATTCCTCTGCGTAACGATACACTGCTGCCTGGTCGCAAATGCCATCGTTAGCGATGGTGATCTCTTTGGTGTATTGCTCTGGTGTGGCATAGCCTGGTATCACTGAATTGTTAAGGCCGTCCATGCCCATCGAGATCGCTCCCGAACGTTTAACGTTTGCCTTGTCTAGCAGGACCACATTGGCCTTAGGGTTCTTCTTTTTCGCCTTTAGTGCTGCCATCGGGCCGGCGGTACCGCCACCGATCACTAAAACGTCACAATCAATTTGTGTAATACCGTCGAGAATTTCATCGCTCATCGTCAATAGCCTGCAAGTGTGTAAGTGAATCAGGTTGAATTACAACGCTTTGGATATCTGTCAATTAGTTGTCAACGGATTGCATAAGCTCGTGTAAATAGGACATCGGGTAAATAGCGCGGTCGTGACCATCTGAGAATTTGACATTAATCCCCGTTGATCCGACCTGCTCAAGTCCAGTAATGGTGATATTCGCAGCCACTTTGATTTCGCCATGGTCGATGCGCTCGCGCAAGCTAATGGCGTCGCGTGCAGCCTTACGCAGTGCAACGGCACTCAGTGTTGCATTGGACCCACCGGCGCTTGCGATGAGTAACTCACTGGCGTTGGCGCTAACAGCGATTGATTCGATCATTAATCGGCCTTGTTGTCGGGTTCCAGTGCAGCATGCGCGACGTTGTTTTTCGAAAATAGCAACTAATTGACAGACGCCGACAAGGCCGCTGGGCAAAGTTGATCCATCATAGAAAATAGAGTGGAAAACGATGACATTTGTGGTGACCGATAACTGTATCTCTTGTAAGTACACCGACTGTGTGGATTCGTGCCCCGTGGATTGTTTTCACGAGGGGGAGAATATGCTGGTGATTAACCCTGCTGAATGCATTGACTGTGGTGTGTGTGTGCCAGAGTGCCCGGCGGATGCAATAAGCCCTGATACGGCAGAAGGCATGCAGCCCTGGGTGGAATTCAACGCGCGCTATACGCAGGTCTGGCCAATCATCTTTGCAACCCAGGAACCGTTGTCAGATGCAGACGAATTCGATGGTGAAGAGAACAAACTTGAAAGTCGTTTTTCCGATAAACCCGCTCAACAAGCCGCTTAAGTGAGAGTTGACGTGACTGATAATACTGTTAGTGAAAGTGTGCCTGTAGAAAGTGCTCAACCGATACAGGTACTATCTGATGCCGCTACCGTACTAGCGGTTAAGCATTGGAGCGAGAATCTATTCTCATTTAGTGTAGAGCGTCCGGATTCATTGCGATTTCGTTCCGGTGAATTTTTGATGCTTGGCTTGATGGGGGACCCGGATGCCATCACGGGTAAGCAACGTCCCTTGCTGCGTGCGTATTCTATTGCGTCACCTTCTTGGTGCGAAAAACTTGAGTTCTATTCTATTAAGGTGCCAGACGGGCCCTTAACCTCAAAACTACAGCATATACAGCCAGGGCAGCAGATCATTGTAAGGCCAAAGCCTGTGGGAACCTTAGTGCTTGATGCTTTGCTACCAGGCAAGCGTTTGTGGTTATTTGCCACCGGTACCGGCATAGCACCGTTTGCCTCTTTAGTGCGTGACCCGGAGACTTATGAAAGATTTGATCAGATTGTGGTCATGCACACGTGCAGGGGTGTGGAAGAGCTTGAGTATGGAAAGCAGCTCCTTACAGAGCTGCCGAATCATGAGTTTCTTGGAGAAATGGCGGAAGGTAAGATTGCCTACTACCCGACGACAACGCAAGCTGTATCGCAATACGGTGGAAGAATCACCGATAACTTAACTACGGGTAAAGTGTATCAAGACCTTGATATACCCCCGTTGGATGTGGCATCAGATCGGTGCATGATTTGTGGTTCATTGGGTTTTAATACTGACATCATGCAAATACTAACAGGTGCAGGATTTACAGAAGGCACCAACACAAACCCATCATCGTTTGTCATAGAAAAAGCGTTTGTCGACTAGTGATTGTTTCATTTACCAATTCAACGTTAACGCTTGTATTAGCACAATTAAACCTACGTTTGTCTTCGACCCGAACCTGTACCAATCAGTTTTTGCACAGGTGCTATGCAAAATGAACAGAATGCAAACGCATTGATAAAAGGTAGTTTGTGTTTCAAGGTCAGATTCGTATTCTGAAGATCAGTGGCAACGTCAAAGCGTTAGACGAATCCGCCACTCGTACTACCAGTTTTGTTACCAAAAAAGAAGATCACAGATTTTTAATCAACGGAAATTAACGGAGAAAAATTATGAAACTAAAAAATCTATCGATAACCATTGTAGCGGCGGGACTTATCGCAGCTTCGAATGTTGCGTTGGCAGAAAAAATAAAAATAGCGATCGGTCATCAATCAATGTGTACTGACACATACACGGCTGGCATTATCGTTAAAGAATTAGGTTTGCTTGAAAAGTACCTACCTAAAGAGGGAAAATACGCTGACGCGGAATACGTTGTCAGCTGGGCAGATTATAGTTCTGGCGGCCCCATCACTAATCAGATGATGGCAAACAAGTTGAACTTTGGCGTTATGGGCGACTACCCGTTAATTGTCAATGGTGCGAAATTTCAAGAAACAGAAAGCCTGCGTACATTGTATGTTGCCGGTACTGGCTACAACATGAAAGGTTCAGGCAACGCGATTGTTGTGCCGGTAGCCAGTGATATTTATTCAATCGATGAACTAAAGGGTAAAGAAGTCTCAACACCCGTTGGTTCTGCCGCTTGGGGCATGCTGCTAAAAGCCATGCAGGATAATAAAATAGCTTCGGCCGACTACACCCTTAAAAATCAGAGTCCAGCGGTTGGCGCAGCTAACATTGCTGCTGGAAAAATAGATGCTCACTCAGACTTTTGTCCATGGTCTGAGATTATGGAGTACAGAGGCACGGGTCGTAAAATATATGATGGGTCTGAAACCGGTGTTCCTTATCTGCACGGTGTCGTTGTACGGGAAGATTTCGCATCTCAATACCCTGAAGTGGTAGAAGCGTTTATCAAAGCTGTACACGAAGCCGGCGAATGGGTGCGCAAAGACCCAATGCAAGCGGTATCGATGCTTGAAGGTTGGACCGGTGTTGAAAAGGAAGTTCTATACCTTTACTTCTCTAAAGGCGGACATCTAACACTCGACCCAACCATCAAGCAGCCCTGGGTAGATGCTTTGAAGTTTAACCATGGTGTGTTGGTTGATGAAAAGTCCATTCCACCGCTAAATTTTGAAGAGTGGATAACTGAAGACTTCCTAAAAACTGCCTATTCCGAATTAGGTGTTGATTACGCAGCCGATCAGGCAATGATGGTTGACCCTGTGATCGCCAATAACGATCTGCCCATGGAAATCTGGCATGCACGTGATGGTGTGTCGACTTACGATTCCCCAGCCGCCTTTCTCAAAGCAATGGCTGAGATGCGTAGTACCGGCGCCAAACTCAATTCAACGTATGTATACGATATTGAAACCGGTTTAAAACTCTTTGGTAAAACCGCCTTTTGGGTGAAAGCAGGTGATTCATTCGCAACGTTTATGCGCAAAGGTGAGGCGGAAGTGTTTGCATCGACTAATAGCGGTTCGGTGGTGAGCTTTGATGAAGCCATAGCTACTTTCACTACAGATGGTTAGTCCACTGGTTACTTGACCGGTACGTGCGTTGGATAATAGATGTAGATTATCCAGCGCTGCTTTTAATCACAAATGAACAGATCGAACGATGATGGAACTTACAGAAACAGTTGCCGCCAGATCAGCGCCAGTTGCAGCTGAGCAGGTGGTGGTAGAGGCTGAATCGTCTGAGGTGATCGAAACAGGCACTGAAGTAGTTGTAAATGAAAGGTCGGATAGTAGAAATGTAAATTTACAACAATCCAGAAATTACACCACGATAGATTTGTCTGTAGTGACCGTCGCGTTATCCAAAGTATTTAACACTCAGAATCTACGCACTGTCAGTATGGCTTTGTTTTCATTGTCCATAGGTGTCTTGCTGTGGCACTGGGCCTCTGCATCCAATTTAAATTTCTATATTAATTTTGAAAATGTCCCGGCGCCTGCAAAAGTATTTCATGCATTTCTGGGACACCTAAAAACCGATGTGTTTTATACGCATATTGGTGTATCAATGCGGCGTATTTTAATTAGCTATTCACTTGCCGCCATTATCGGTATCTTTATTGGTGTGGTCATGGGACGCTCGGCAATTGCCAGAGCGTTCATCATGCCTTACATAGAAGTGATTCGCCCAATCCCAGCTGTTGCATGGATTCCATTGGCTATCCTGATGTGGCCAACGGAAGAGAGCTCCATTATTTACATCACCTTTCTCGGTGCATTGTTTCCCATTGTACTCAACACACTGCACGGTGTGAAACAAACGCCTGAAGTGTTAGTCAGAGCAGCGCAATCTCTCGGTGCGTCACGGGCGAACATATTTGCCCATGTTGTGTTTCCCGCTGCATTGCCTTCTATATCAGCGGGGCTTGCTATTGGCATGGGCGTGAGCTGGTTTTCATTGTTGGCTGGTGAAATTATTTCTGGTCAGTATGGTATTGGCTACTTCACCTGGGATGCTTACAGCATGATCAACTATCAGGATATCGTGGTCGGTATGTTGGTGATTGGGTTTCTTGGGACGGCATCTACTGCTGTGATAAAACTGTTGACCAGCCCCATGCTCAGATGGCAATCAAAGGCGCGTTAGCATGAATCTGGCGTTTAAACTCATTGGCGATAACGTACGGGATAACTGGAAACAGTTGCTTCTGTTCGGCCTTTTATTCGCGTTGCTCTTTCAACTGTTCATGTTGCTTGCGCTCGTGTTTCGATTCCAAGGCTTACCCAACTACGTCACTTTCTATAACTGGCCCGGTAACGTTATAACCATTGTCCAATCGACGCCAAGTTGGGTGGATATCTGGCCCATTGTCTCTGAAGAATGGCTGGTCGAGATAGGGCGCATGAATTACGACTATGGCATCGGTATTTCCGAGTGGAGCTTGAATGTCGTTCCATATCGGCTGCTTGTGTTGACGATAATGGGTGCACTGGTTGCGCTGTGCTTGCGTTTGTCTAAAAGCGATAGCTGTCAAGTGTCAGGTCAAGAGGATAGTGCTGTGCAACGCGGTGGCGCATTCGCAGCCTTAGGCGGTGGCACCGTGTTGGTGGCAATAACGAATGCCACCATGAGTTGGGTAGTTTGTTGCGCCACGCCCAGCTGGGTAGTGGGCCTTGCGATGTTGGGTTTGGGCGTATCCACTTCATTAGCACTTGAATCGATGGGGCTGGGGTTATCGCTCGGTGGATTTACCTTGTTGTTACTCGCAGTATTTTTACTGGCGTTGAAGAAAACTAAAACTAATCAAACCCCACTGGAGGCTGCTCATGCTTGATACTGTTGATTATGTAGGACACGATTCGGGTACCAAGAAGTCGGTTGGTAAAGGAACCATAACCGTTTCAGATGTGTCCATCGTTTTTGGGCAGGGCGCTGATGAGCATCGCGCCGTTGACAATACAGATCTGATTATTGGTGCAGGTGAGTTTGTTTGCATACTAGGGCCTTCGGGTTGTGGTAAGTCAACGCTGTTAAACTCTATTGCGGGTTATGTAAAACCCACCACGGGTATGGTCAGCGTGGATGATATAAAAGTTGAAAAGCCTGGTCCTGATCGAGGCATGGTTTTTCAGCAGTACTCATTGCTGCCATGGAAGACCGTTTTCGACAATGTGGCGTTTGGGCCTCGTATGGCAGGGATCAGTAAACGCGAGTCGAGTTCTATCGCCAACACCTTTCTGAGTATGGTGGGACTCACTAAGTTCAGACATCGATATCCAGCGGAGCTCTCGGGTGGAATGCAGCAACGTGTTGGTATCGCTCGAGCATTGGCTAACTATCCGTCAGTACTGCTAATGGATGAACCCTTTGGTGCGCTTGATGCTCAAACGCGGCTAACCATGCAAGAAAGCTTGCTCGATATCTGGAAAGAATCTGGAACCACCGTTGTGTTCGTTACACACGATGTTGACGAAGCGGTTTTTCTATCCGACAGGGTGTTGATAATGGGTGCAGCGCCTGGGCGCGTTGTCGAAGACCTTCATATCGATCTACCAAGGCCGCGCGATATCGACATGGTTTTTGAGCCTGCATATATAAAAGCACGTAAGAGTTGCTTAGACATTATTCGAACCGAAAGCAAACGCGCATTTGAGTTGCAGAACCAATGATGATTAAAACAAAGAATATGGCCGCAACCATCATCGCTATTGCACTTTATTTCCTGAGTAGCCCTGCGATGGCGCAGGTGCAGGGCATCGAGTTGGACAAGCCAGAGCTCATACCCACATTTATACTCTCTGATAAAGCGGGTAATACGTTCACCGACCAAGACTTAAAAGACCAGTGGACCATTCTTATGTTTGGCTTTAATTCGTGCCCCGATGTGTGTCCGTTTACGTTGGGTAACCTTGAAGCCGCTATTGCTGAAACGGCCGTTCGTGTGCGACCAGATAGCGTACCGCAGGTAGTGTACATATCGGTAGACCCGGCACGTGATCGCGATGTGGTTAGCGACTATGCAAAGTACTTTCATCCTGATTTTTTGGGTGTAACCGGTGAGCAAGCGCAGATCGATGTGCTGATCAATGCAACCGATAGTTTTTATCGCTTTATGCCTGCTAAAGCCGATGGTTCTTACGAGGTGCAGCACAGTGCGGCTGTTTCCGTGGTGGGGCCCGATGGTATGCTGCGCGCAAAGCTTCAGCCGCCGTTTGATCCTGGTAAAACAGCAGAATTTCTTGCTCGCCAGCAAATTAAATTTCGAAGAAGTGCCCTAAGATGAAACGTGTGATTGCAGTATGCCTGACTGTTTATTCATCATTAACCTTTGCTGCTGATATGTCCTTCAGCAATGCCTACATTCCGTTAATGCCACCAGCCAGTATGGCGTATGCAGCCTATATGAGCATTAGCAATGCCAGTGAACAACCGCGCAAAGTCGTCGGTGTTAGCGCCGAAGGGTTTGCGATGGCGGATATCCACAAAAGTATGATCAAAGATGGTGTTGTGAGTATGGAATTGGTGCATGAACTTAACGTGCCTGCCGGAGAAACCATCACACTGGTACCAGGAGGGATTCACGTGATGTTAATGAAGCCCGATGCTGCATTTATGAAAGGCGATACAGTAACCATTCAATTCATGTTTGCCGATGGCGAGGTGGCAAAGGTTGAAGCTACGTTGGGCAGGCTTAATTAGGTGGCGTACACAACTATAAGGTGTGCTGCTATTGCAATCGTGCTTTGGCCTTTGTCAGCTGCGGCTGGGATGCTAGAGGACGGCGCTGAATCTTATGAAGCGTGTGCGTTGTGCCATGGACTGTTCGGTAATACAGTGCGCGACAAATTCCCAAAACTTGCAGGACAACCATCTGAATACCTGGAAGCGCAAATCCGTGATTTTTTATCAGGTGCTCGTAGCAACGATGGTGGCCAAATGGCAGCGATTGTTACTGAACTTGAATTTGAGGACATAGCCGTGGTTGCGCAGTGGTTTTCGGTACAAGATGATCCCACACCTGCAGCCCAAAGCGATGTAGCGGGAGAGAAGGTGTTCAATAGTGTTGGCTGCGGTGATTGTCATAGTGATTCCTCATCTGACGATTTGCCAAGGCTGCATGCTCAACATGCTAGCTACCTGGCAAAACAAATGCGTGATTTTCGTGACGGCGGCCGAGCTGGTGATTCGGATGGGCAAATGCAAAAACAACTTTTAATGCTGTCTGATGCTCAAATTATTTCTGTTGCTAATTATTTGGCGGCGCAACCCAGGCGCGCCGTTAAATGACGACTGTACCTTCTGCAATATTTTTATCAGAATACTTACTCGACCTGCACGAGGGGGCGGCTTTTCTCGATGGGTTAGGAGCTGAGGAACGCGAGTCTATTACCGCACTGGGTATACAATCGAAGCTTGGTAAAGGGGATCGTGTTTTCAATCAAGGTGAACCGCATGCTGGCATCTGGATTATAGAGTCGGGCAGGGTGCGCACCTATTATGCGGGGCCAACAGGGCGTGAAATCACGCTTGCGTGTTGGACAAGCGGTCATTTTGTCGGTGGGCCGGAAGTCTTCGGTGGAGGGCGTCATGTATGGTCTGCTGATGTGTTGGACGACAACACAGGTTTGCTTTTTGTGTCTGGGGCCTCTCTGCGTAAGCTGGTCTATGAGGTTCCGGATGTTGCTATTGCGCTTATAGAAGGTTTGGTGGCGAAAGGAAAGGCATACTCTGCCGCAATACAGATGCTTGGCACACGCTCAGTATCGGGACGCTTGCAACAACTCTTATTAATTCTGGCTTATAACCACGGCCGCGAAGAAACCGACGGGTTGGTTATTACCCGAACGATGACGAATGAGCAAATTGCAACTATTGTGGGTGCTACAAGGCAGTGGGTAACACAATCATTAGAGAACCTGCAAAGGAAGGGTGTGCTATCGGTATCACGTAAAGAGATTGTTGTTCATCATCCGGATAGCTTGACGGAATAACGTTGCCGCGCAATAGTTGTGTGAGACATGTGGACTTACTTGGACCATCTAAGGTCTGGATATTGTGACCAACTCAGGTCTGCTGAATCAATGGAGTTTATTTTATTTTAAACTAGGTTAGTCCGTGCCAGAGCATCTAGAGTCAGAGCAGCGGCTTAAGGGTCACCGTTGGCAAATGGTATTTAATGTGTGGCTCGAGTTATGCGCCCCCTACTCGTGGAATACCGGTTTGAATGGGCGTAAAGGTTGTTACTACCAGTAAAACGAACGGCCCCGTGAGGACTCACGGGGCCGCCACCTACCGGTTTACAGTGTAGGTAGATCAGGTAACTTCTGTCCCAACCATTTCTGAGACAGCTCATTCAAGTCTCCGCCAAGCTTCTTGTGTAATACAAATACATTGACCCACTGAAGCAAGTTCATTTCTCCAGACTTAACACCAATAAAGGCGGGTGACTGACGTACAATAAACTTAGTTTCAAGCTTTACATCAGGGTTGTCTTTACCGATCTTGGCAGCCACGGTATTACCCGTCACAATCACATCTACTTGCTTCGAAACAAACGCTGAAATCGTCGCGGCATTATCACCAAAGCGTTTCAGGTCTGCCCCTTCAGGTAGCTCTTTACTGAGTTCGAGATCTTCAATGGTACCGCCTGTAACACCAATTTTCATTCCGGCTAAATCAGCAGCAGAACTAATGACTAGACTTTCGCTGGCGAAAGCGCCAGAGAAGAAAGGCGCATAAGCATGCGAAAACCAAATGGACTTTGCACGACCAGGATTCGCGCCCATAGAGGAGATGACCAAATCAACTTTTCCAGAACCTAAGTAGGGTATGCGCTGTTTAGAGGTGATAGGCACTAGTTCTAAATCGACTTCAAGATCTTTTGCGACTAGAGCTGCGACGTCAACGTCATAGCCTTCGTGCTTGAAATCTTTACCTACAGAACCAAACGGTGGAAAGTTCTCGGGTACGCCTATTTTTATCACTCCTTTTTTTAAGATGTCGTTAAGCTGATCGGCTTGTACGGCGCCTAGTGGTAATGCTGTACATGCGATCAGCAACAGGGACTTCAGTGCAGTGTTTTTAAGTTTTCTAAACAAAATATTCTCCGGTGAGTGTGTAGAAATGGGTGGTTTAAAGCATTCAACTGTCTCTGGCTTGCTTTTCCAGGTGTTTAGCCCAAAGCGATAAGGGAAAACATAAGCTGAAATAGATCAGAGCTACAATGGGAAAGACAACAAACGGTTCAGCGCCATCCAGTTGAGAGTTGGCGATTCTCTTGCCCCATCGCATGAGATCGTCATAGTCGATGATGTATGCCATAGAAGTGCCTTTAATGACTTGAATCATGAAACCGACGGTGGAAGGTATTGCGATACGAAACGCTTGGGGCGCAATGATCCAACAGAGGTTTTGCATAAACGTGAGCCCGACGGCCTTTCCGGCTTCCCACTGTCCGGTGGGAATACTTTCCAATGCACCACGCCACACTTCTGACATGTAAGCGCTGGTAAATAACGTCAGTGCGGTACCGGCGGCTAACCAGGGTGGGATGTCGATTTGATAAAACGTTGGTACGCCCAAGCCCAGTAAGAACAAGAGCATTAGCAACGGTATTGATTGGAATAACCAGATATAGCCAGTGGCAAACCAGCGTAGTATTCGTGACGGTGAGATCTTGAACACCGTGAGAATGAGCCCAAGTAGGCCCCCACCAAAGAATGCCGCAAGAGATAAGTAGATTGTGTATCGGGTTGCCGATAGCAACAGTCCGATCATGTTGCCATAGAAAGGCCCAAACAGATTTTCCATGAAGTTCATATTTCAGCCTCCGCCCACGGAAATGCGTATCGCTTCAGCAGTTGTAGTAGGAGCTTGAAGAGCCATGCCAGAGCCATGTACATAACTGTCAGTACGATGAATACTTCAAAGTCACGGAAGTTTCTGTCGGAGATAAAACGACCGGCCCAGGTAAGGTCTTCGATGCTGATTTCGGAGACCAGTCCGGTCGTGAGAAACAAGAAAATAAACTGGCTGACCAGTGACGGGTACACTTTGACTAATGCCTGAGGCAAAACGATATCCATCAGGGTTTCGCGTTTGGTCAAACACAGGGCTTTAGAAGCTTCTATTTGACCCTTGTCAATGGAATCGATGCCTGAGCGTACAATCTCTGCAAAGTAGGCTGAAAAATTAAGTGTGATGGCTAGCAGCGCAGATGCGTAAAAGCTCCACTGGTAATCCATCAGTAATGGCAGACCAAACGCGACAAAAAACAGTTGCACAATAAACGGCGTATTTCGAATCAGTTCAATATAGCTGCGTGCTGTGTATCTAATACCCCAAAATACCGATTTTTCTTGACTGATGGCTAGCATTAAGCCCAAACAGAAGCCCAGACATCCGCCAATTGACGACAGCCAGAAACTGGTCAGAGCGCCGTCGATCAGCGCCTGTACAAATTCCTGTGAGCGCCAGATTTCGTAGAAACGGAAGTCAAACATGTGCGTTTGTCCTCACAGAATTTGCCCAAGAAATTCCTTCGCGCGCGGGTGCTTAGGTTGGCTGAAAAAAGTCTCGGGAGCGTTGCTTTCAATGATTTGCCCGGTGTCCATAAAAATCACACGATCAGCGACCTTACGAGCGAAGCCCATTTCGTGGGTCACGCAGAGCATGGTGATACCGGAAAGAGCTAACTCAATCATGGTATCAAGAACTTCGCTCACCATTTCTGGATCGAGTGCAGAGGTGGGTTCATCAAAAAGCATGATTTTTGGCTCCATGCACAAAGCGCGAGCGATCGCCACCCGTTGCTGCTGACCTCCCGACAATTGTCGTGGGTACTTGTCTGCCTGTTCAGGGATTTTTACCCGCTCTAAGAACTTCATCGCCACCTCGCGTGCTTGTTCCTTGCTCCGCTTAAGTGCCCGGCGCTGGGGTAGAATGCAATTTTCAAGAATGGTGAGGTGTGGAAACAAATTGAAAGACTGAAAAACCATACCGACTGTACGGCGTACCAATTCAGGGTTTTTCATACCAGGGTACAACTCGATGCCATCGACGACAATCGATCCTTTTTGGTGTTCTTCAAGATGGTTTAAGCAGCGTATTAACGTTGATTTTCCAGAACCGGAAGGCCCACATATAACAATCCGCTCACCGAAGGTTACTGAAAGATCGATATCAGTCAGCACCTTAAAATCGTCATACCATTTACTCATCCCCGAAATGGAGATCGCTAGATTTTCCTTATTCAAATAATGAATTCCCCTTATTTTTTATTCTTTGATAATTCTGGCCTTCCAGAAGAACTTAAATTCCACCTTATAAGGTTTGGGATGAACTGGATAGAATCAAATTTGCACCGGATCGATGCATTTCATGCAGCATTATTGAAAATGCTGAATGCTCTAGGTGCTTTAGAGAAGGGATCATTTAGTCGTCAAAAATAACTGGCTGCTTAAGAGGTACTTTATGATTTCACAGAAAGAAAAATCATCGGACGAGAGCCTTCAAGAAGCAGACAAGCCTTATTACTTCACGGCGAAATGGCTTTATTGGGGAACGGTTGTCATTTTTATTTATAGCTAACCTGACCCCTTCCCACTTCTTACCGCCGGGTCAAGCCTATCCGGAAATTGGTATTCAAGGTTTGATGATTCTGTTTGATCACGTTTAATGTGAACCAAACTAAACAAAATCACCGGGCAATTTGGTGCCACCTTTTTTTCGTCGAGGTGGCTACGACGACATAGCATCCGATCCTGGAGGAGGAAGAAGCGAATAGCATATTGTGGGTCTAATATACGAGCTGATTGTAAATCACACTAGTGCTAAATATTCACCATGATGAGTCAAAAATTGATTCACTACAGAACTCACTGGATGCTCTCGTTTGTGGGCTGTCTGATCGTAACAAGATCGTAGTTGCAGCTCTTAGAGGGCATGAATTCCATTCGATATAAAAATTCCCCCTCGCGATTGTGTTGGTGAGGAATTGGTTTTAGGTAATTATAACGATGGGTTTCTAAGTTGTTTGGCCACGATGTCTTAGTTGTTTAATTGCAGATCAAGTACTGACCTACCGACATAGCAGTGTAGATAATAAAGAATGATATGACGATAGATACATACTATGCGTCATCTCTAACCCGCCAATAATCTCACTAAAAACAAGAAGTGTCACTAGTGCTCTGGAAGCCATCTAGTGGATTTTAAACGGTTCTAATTTTAGGATTTTGGTTTTCACACGGCCTGTGTGCCACGAGGCACCAACAAAGACAGGAGGTCTTTGTAATGTCGTAACTCTGGAAGAGATGGAGGTAGGCGCTCCAGAGCCGCTCTGCAGGGGGAGGCTCTAAACAACCCTAAGCTGCTGTGGTAAAGCCATGGTAGTGAGCGTTAGGGAAAAGGCGTCGAAGAAGACGTCATGTGAGATACATATGAGACGAGCGAAAGCGAACCACCGATGAAGTGTCGAAATGAAAATCGGTTGACATCAAAACCGGGTCTTAGGTTGTGACTCGGGATAAGTCCAGCGGGAGCCTGTTGACTGGCTGGATGGTGTCCGGTGTGGAGGTGGCGTGACGATGTATCAGGCTTTACCAGGGAACGTGGGAACCAGTCGTGCTGATGTTAAGGGAGAAATTCAAGCGGTTCACCCCGTGAGAGTGAGAGTACCGATGCAGCGCACTGGGGCGGAGCAACCCGTAGTCGTAATGAAGCAGAGTAATGTCTGTGGAGCAAAGGGGTTGCGTCATTCAGTTTTAGGATTAGGTCAACCCGTTAGGGGAGGAACCTTTGAATAAGACAAGGTCGTATAATGCACGCTGGATGGTAGTGCTTTATCCGACTGAATGATGGGAGCCGTATGACGGGAGACTGTCATGTACGGATCTGCGCGCGCCTCGGGGTGAAATTCCCCGGGGCTACTCACCCTGCACTGCCTCAGTCACTGCAAAGGGACTTCATTGCTTATAACGACAATAAAAGACCGGCTGGCCCACCATAAAAACAGTATTCGCACAAACGGTCCCGATTCTCAATTGCGGATTGAATAGGAAATGGGAGTGAGTCACGGACATCAATGCTACTAACGTAACGTGACATTTTAGCGGCGTTTGCGCATGGATGATCCAATCGATGCACCTTAGACAACCTCTGAACAACACGCTCACCAGCGAAGTGATAGGTTTCATCAACCAATTGTACTTGAGGGTTTTTAACGTCATAACGCCAACGAATATAAACACCAGGTGGCAATGGATCATGAATAGAGAGTGTCACGCTCTCATTGAAAAAATCTGTTAGGAACGGTCCTAAGGCTCGATAAACTCGACAGCTTATAATTAGCTCGCTAGCCCCAGGTGCGACAGACTGTGGGCTGAAAGAAAACCGCAGTCGTTCATCTGCATCGCCATCCTCGTTTACACGAACGGCCCCAGTGACGGGATCAATAACTGTCCAACGCACACGGAGAGACGGATCATCTGACACTACGCCTAGCGGTAGTCGGACAGCAAAAGGCAAGTTGGACATGGCTAAATCAACTGGTATCGACTTTATGCCGATGATTGCAGCTGAAAGCGCCTCCATGCGGATAGAAATTCCAGTATAAATACCAAAGTTTGTAATATCATATTGTTCAATTTTAATACGAAGACGTGGGCCATCAGGTTGGCTTGGTTCCGTTCGCTGAATGGTGATTGACTGGAAAAAAACGATAAATCTCCCGGAGCACCTTGGTCTGAATTTAATGCCGTTTGGACCAACTCAGGAAACTCTCTATCGAGCCTGATAATGTTTTCTGGTCGATCAAATAGCGGTAAATCGGTTTGCTCGTTCTCGGCATTATCGCGATCAACCAGATAAACTTCTCGTTCGGCTGTTTCAGCAAAAGACAATTGACCACAAAACATCATGCAAACTATTAGGGGGTATTTCACGTCACTGCCTCCTTACCTCTAGAGATGATCGTATGGGTTTTATGTGACTGACCAGAAAACAATGCATCGGTATTAAACTTGGTAAGAAATACAATCGCATTCACTTCATCAAGCGGTGTGTGCTCGGATAATATTCGATAGGCAGTTTTCCACTCTCGCGTGCGATTGAGCTTTTGTTTATCTATCTGGTGCAGGATGTCCCTGAACTGATCGAGATCAGAAAAATAGACCGGAACCGAATTCATAAAATGCTTAAACGTTTTTAGTATTACTTCCAGCTCGCCCAAATTGAACCGCTTTTGCAATGACGGAATACTGCTGGAAAGGCAGAATTTGTAGTGAATTAGTGCCTGATTAACGAGTCGTGAAAAATCACCGGTCTCATCAACCCATTGGCGATTGTTCTCTGAAAGGGAAACTTTGCGACGTCGTGTTTTCTTGATATTTTCCATCATCAATACTCACGTCGTGTTCGTTGCTCGTCATCAATTCTTCGAGCTTCATCGAGCTGCAATTGTTCACGCAATGAGTTTTGTTCACGATGAATACTGTCTTGCTGATCTTGATGCTCTCGCGCTAAACGGGCTTTTGATTCAAGAGCATCGAGCGCTTGATCACCGTCAGACTGTGCATCTGCCCGAGTGGGTCTTTTATTTTTCCTATCCCCAGTTGATTGAAAATCAAGTCCAATAAAGCTAGACCACCAACCCATGGTTATTCTCCTTTTTAAACTACCTACGTCCATACTCACTGTATTTAATATAATCATACTGAGAACCTCACTTATAATTATTTAGTTAAAAACTCGATTACTGCACATTTGTAATTATCCACATCATGTTCAACCGCCCAGATAAACAGACACGATTTGTACTCTGTTATGGCCAAGTTCTGCCGCTAGAATTTTCCGTGCCTGAGTATCATTTAGTTTCTCTACGGGTGATAAATAACGACGTTTTTTGCCACCCTGTGCCACTGGCAGATTGCCCGATAATTCTATGTATCTTTGTTGTGCATAGTGGTGTCTGGCACCATGTGTGTTGCCTAAACCTATACGGTGCATTTGCTTCTCAAACACCCACATATGTTGCTTATAACTGCGATGTAGGGGTATTAAACTGCCTGATCCAGCCAGTAGTTGAGCGCGACGTAACACCTCACGCTGTGCATCATTTGCTATAGGAATTGCACGTCCCCGACCGCCTTTTGACCAGGACGGTTTGATTTGTATATGGGTTCCTCGATTGGCGAAAGATGGTTGAAATTTCATTGCCTCCTCACGCCTTAAACCAAACTGTTTTTGCAATTCCGCGGCAAGCCTTACGTGTGGATCCGTAATGGCATTTAGACGATTAGCATCAAAGTCAACGGCTCGGTTTTTACTGATAAATTCCCGATGAGGAATCCCGTAATACTCATTAGTTGAGCGAATCAAAGAAGGATTATTGATTTTCTGCGATAACCACCGCAGGTGACTCATACGATTCTTTATGGTTCCGGATGCAATACCGGACGACATCCAGTATTGAGACAGGATGTGTATGTGCTTTGGTTTTAGATTACGAGGTGCTTTTACCTTATAACCCAGAGCATGGAGTTGGTCCGCAGCCAGGAACAATGCCCGCGATCTGGCGTGCAACGTTCCAAACGATCCGTCCTTGTTTCGATCGCAAATCGTTTTAATGTGATAATGAAGACTCTTCAAATTTCCACCTTGCTTTAAGAATACAAAGATGGTCTTTTCGCAGTGAGCAATCGATTTTTTAGAAGTTCTGGTTAGTGTTATTCGTCCGTTGCAGTCAAGCTGCGAACTCCCGAAGGACTATGAGACGAAAACCGATTGCGGGAATAATCCCCTACCCCAGAGCGCTACCTGTTGGCAGATCATGGAACGATTGAAACACTGCTATATTGATTTTTCCTGTTGTTAACTGCTGACATTAGAACAGGAATTATCGACCCGACGGGTCGACAACTCCCGGCGAGTAAGGCTTAAAGATGGCAGCCAATTGCCATTTATCTGCATGAGATAAGATAAGGTGGTTTGCACACCGTCGTTTTATTCTCGCAACGAAATGCTGAAGAAATAAAAACGTAAATCCGATTTCCAATAAATGGAGTGGGATATAGCTGACTCGATAAACTTCTATCGGTCTCTCATGTTAGTCAACGATTGAGAGATCTTTGGTGCAGATATATATTGGATCACTCAGGTGTCATCTGTCAAGAGGCAGCTGAGCGATAGACTGTGTATGGGTTTGCGGCATATGTCACTACGGAAATTCCTGTAGTGACATATGCACTTAAAAGATCCAGACTACACTCAACTAAAGATACAACCATTGGTACATATATATTGATTTGCAAATTCCCAAGCTTGGGAATTTTCCTAAATAGAAATCTATCCCTCCCTCCTGCGACATGTTGGGGCGAAAGGCGTAATTATTTTCTGGACGGAAGAAACAATTTGATATTATCTTTCTCTCGCGCTTTTCATTGATAAGTTTCTATCGAAATTATCAAGTCTCCATTCATGAGAGCCCATGAAAAGATGAATTCTTGAATTGTTGGTTTCTTCAATGGATTACGTCATACGACGGCCGCCAAGCTGATGTCACTGAAGCAGTACTGAGTGATTCGAGGTGGCAAGAGAGGTCAGCTTCACAGATTACTCAAGCTGGCATCCGCACTAAATTGTATTGGCGAGTTCGAACAATTGTTTGGGGAGGGCGCAGTAACTCAGAACCAACCGTTTCGACGAAGGACCTGCTCATGCAGAAATTAGCTTTGCCAATTTGTCGGCAGTTGCTCAGAAGAGATGATATTGCAGGGACTGTAAAGCGTTTTGTGTAAACGCCCATGACAGTTATAGGTAAGCAGTTACTCGCTCACCAAATTCAATAGTAAACCGGTTCAGTGCAGGCTTCCAGTTTCTAATCGGCATGGTCCACTTTTTTGAAGCAGCGCTAATGGCAAGATAGACCACTTTCATAGCCGATTGATTGGTCGGAAACACCTTACGCTGCTTGGTAGCTTTTCGTATAACGCTGTTCAACGATTCAATCGCGTTGGTGGTATAGATCGCCTTACGAATATCTGGTGAATACTGAAACAGCGTGGCAACATTGTCCCAGTTA
>CALJAA010000111.1 GCA_938028465.1 uncultured Granulosicoccaceae bacterium
CTATCAGCCGCTAAAGAAACTGACTCCCATTGACTAAAACTAAAAGCCAATCCCGAAATCAACACTAGAATAAAGGCCACATCAATAAGCGGGATTAAACCAACCTTGTATGAAGTTTTAGGTTCGTAAAATTCCACCGTCGTAGGCTTGCTACTCTGAACGCCAGTCGGTAGTAGATTTAGGCCCAGAGGTAAACACCTGAGTGGCTGAATCTTGCATCATGTTGGCAGAACGCTCTATCCGCCTTTCGAACCACTGATGGATTAAATAGGTCGGAATTGCAATCATCAAACCCAAAGCGGTGGTGAGCAACGCTTGCCAGATACCACCTGAGACTAACGACAAACTTACTTGATCACCGGACCGCTCTAGTTGCTTAAACGCCATCATCACACCCAATACAGTACCCAGCAAACCAATCAGCGGACTAATTTTGGCAATCAGCTCGAGTGGTTTTAACCAAGCGCGTAGGCGTACCACCTGCAGTTTAGCTACACGGGTCACCTCTTCTTTAACGGTATCTGCAGGCTGTTGGTTCATCAGGCCTGACATTGCAGCTTCTACTACTTGCGACGCTGGACGTTTTTGATGATCGCCCAAGGTTTTTATAGCAGGCATAAAATTACCTTTACGCCAGTGCCCAAGCGCAGCCTTTACAAAATCAGTACGATTAATTCCAAGGTAGGAGAACTGCATCCACTTAGCAACAATGAGTAATAAGGCGATGACAGCCAACGCAAGCAACGACCACATCACTGGCCCGCCGCTTTTCACTAGAGGTGCTAATTGTTCAATCAGCTGTTGAAGCTTGTCCATTTACAGACGACCTATCGAGTTGGTCTTTGCACCTAGCTGCTGGGCTAATACGCATAGCCAGTCGTGAGCAACAGTCGCCGCAGCAAGCGCAGTTATTTCAGCGTGATCATAAGGTGGGGACACTTCTACTACATCCATCCCGACAAGATTCAACGGCGTTAATCCACGAATAAATTCTAGCGCTTGCCAGCTGGCCAAACCGCCACTTACCGGCGTACCCGTGCCTGGTGCGAATGCCGGGTCAAGTCCATCAACATCAAACGACACATAAACAGGTTTATCAGCAGCGCGTTCGATGATAATTTCGAGAGCTTTATCGATACCGTTACGGTGCACCCAAGGCGACGTCAGTATTTCGAAACCTGCATCATGATCGTTATAGGTGCGCAAGCCAAGCTGCGTTGAGGCGGACGCATCGACTAAACCATCGTTTACCGCACGAGCAAACATAGTGCCGTGGTCCATCCTAGTACCATCGTCTACCCATGTATCGCAATGAGCATCAAACTGCACTAAGGCGATGGGGCCATGTTTTTCGGCATGTGCTTTTAGTATGGGGTAAGTAACAAAATGATCGCCACCAAAAGTGAGCGTGCGTACATTGGCATCAAGCAGCCGACGTGTGTGTTCAGTGATGCTATCAACTACTGTGTCAGGGTGATGAGGGTTGATCATGCAATCCCCCACATCAACAACCGACAGCGTTTTAAATGGATCAAACCCATAAGGAAACGCATCAAGCTCCGACAATTGTACCGAGGCTGCACGAATAGCCCGTGGACCTAATCTACATCCAGGCCGATAGGTCACTGCTGCATCGTAAGGGATCCCGCTAACCGCTACGTCAACGTCCGTTAAATCGCGTGTGTATCGACGGCGTAAAAAACTCAAGGCTCCGCCGTAGGTCATTTCTAACCAACGTTCATTATTGCTTTCAGCACGAAAGGCTTGATCACCTAGTTGATCATTAGTTGGGGGTTGCGCCATGTTTATTCTGCCAACGTAAAATTAAACTACTGATTTATAATGAGCGAGCAATGCTGCTAGACGCGTGTCAACCAATTGCGTGTGTCTTCCGTACGCCCCCATTGAATATCATTGAGTTGACTGCGCAACTCGCGTATGACTGGCCCAGGTTCGCCATCACCCACTTTATGCTCTTTCCCGTTATGAATAAACGTGCCGACCGATGTCAACACTGCCGCAGTGCCAGATAAACCCGCTTCGCAGCCTGTATGGCTAGCTCTATCGAGTAGTTCTTCTACGGTGATATCGCGTTCAGAAACAGTCATACCTCTATCAGCAGCCAGCGTCAGGATTGACTGGCGAGTAACACCATGTAAGAACGAATCATCTAAGGCTTTAGTGATAACCTCATTGTTATCAAATAATATAAAGTTTGCAGCGCCGGTTTCTTGAACGTCCCCATCTGGGCAAAACAACACTTGATCGGCTGCGTATTCTTTTTTAGCCACCATAATATGTTTAAGTGCACTAGCGTAGTTACCGCCACCCTTCACTCGTCCGTGGTCTAAACCACAACGCATGCCCTCACTATCTAGTAACAAACGCAAAGTCGCCTCACCACCAGTAAAGTAATCACCCACTGGCGACAGCAAAATAAATTGAGTCGATGTAGCGCTAGGTGCGGCGGCTTTGCCGATTGCCGGCTCGGTGCCAAAATGTGTTGGCCTGATATACATCGACGCCGGTGGCGCTGGCACGTCATCCTTATAGTAAGAGACGATGTCTGTGATCATGGTGCTTGTCATTTGTTGATCAAGTTCGGGCAGATACAGTAATGCACTGCTCTGCGCAAAGCGCGCAAGGTTTTGATCAAGCCTAAAAATCTGTACTGACCCATCTTCGTGTCTAAACGCCTTAAGACCTTCAAAACAGGTACTGGCGTAGTGCAACACGTGCGCGCCGGGGTGAACGCTAATGCTATCGCTTGGCACTCGCTCAGCTTTACCCCATACGTTGTCCACGGAATGAGCAATTGTCATCTCGGGCATAAATTGCGTGCCAAATTCACCGGCCATGTTTCAGTACACCTTTTATCTGTTGATCATTCACGTGGCCTCAAGCGCACCAATAACGATCAGTTTGTTAGTTCGACTGTATTGCACAATATCAGAACAACGGGAGTCTCTACAATAGTAGATCGCCAGCTAAATAAGCCCGGCCCTCCGCGCTCTGAGGCTGTTCAAAGAAGCGGCCCACCGGGCTGCGCTCCACTATACCGCCTTTGACCATCAGGATCACATGCTGCGCCAAGCGGCGAACTTGGCCTAGATCATGGCTCACCAGCACGGTGGTGCAACCATGCTCAGTGGCAGATTTGAGCATCAGTTCGATAGATTGTGTGGAGATAGGATCTACGCTGGCAGTAGGCTCATCCAGAAACAACACTTCAGGGGACAAAGCCAATGCTCGTGCTAATGCCAAGCGTTGTTGTTCGCCACCAGATAGCACTTTTGCAGGCGATGCTGCCAACGCCTCCAAGCCAGCGGTTGTCAAAGCAGCCATTGCCTGCTCCTTTGCTTGTGATGCTTGTACACCTGCTGCTCGAAGCGCGTAAGTAATATTGGCCAAAGCCGAGCGCCTGAGTAACACAGGCCGCTGCAACAACAAACCAACTCGGCGCCTATCAGTATGTTGTGGTGCAGCTCCCGCCCAACGTACCTCGCCTGAATCTGCTGCCTGCAAACCTGCAAGCGTTTTTATCAACAACGATTTGCCCGCGCCATTGGGCCCGATAATAGCGGTGCAATCGCCCGTTACGCTAAGCTCGTCAATACCAAGCAATAAACGGTCAGCACGTTCGATGCGTAGCTTGCTTGCGCTAATCGGCAACACTGTTGTGCTAGTAGCGTTACTCATTGGCAGCACGCCTAGCATAGTTGCGTAATAGCATTAACAAGGCATTAACCGTTAGTGATATTGCAATGAGAATTAAACCTAAGCCAAGAGCAAGCGATAAATTACCTTTGGATGTTTCTAACGCGATGGTGGTAGTCATTACTCGCGTCACATGATTGATGTTGCCACCAACAATAATCACAGCACCTACTTCAGCGATGGAACGCCCAAAGCCTGCAAGCAAAGCAGTGGCGAGATCAAAACGCCCTTCCCATAACAAGGTTTTTATACGCGCACTGTTAGATAAACCCAGCAGACTTAACTGATCTTTGTATTCATGATGCAATTGCTCGATAGTTTGTGCGGTGAGCGCAGTAATAATGGGGATGATCAATATCGTTTGAGCGATGACCATCGCGGTAGGTGTGTAAAGCAATTGCAATGGTCCGAGCGCACCGTTGTTTGATAGCAACAAATACACAACCAATCCCACCACTACCGGCGGTAGCCCCATCAGGGCAGTTACGATGGTTAAGATAACTTGACGAAAACGAAACTGGCTCATCGCTAGAAACGCCCCCAGCGGCAAACCGATTAGTGCAGCAACGGCTAAGGCCATTCCACTGACCTGCAAAGATAGCAGTATGATTTCGCGCAGGTCGCCATCAAAGGCCGCCACAAGGCGAACAGCTTCATGCAACGATTGAGTGAAAGACTGCATACGATCGCAGAGATTGGCTAAAGGACCCAGCTTGCTATGATAGCGGGTCTAGACCAGCCTGAGGTAATGAACATGCTTGGCCGCTTCATACCATCCACCCGACGAGCCTTCAACACCTTGTCGGAGCAAGAAATATTGGCACTCGCCATATCCTCTGAGGAGGACGATGCTCGTATTTACAAAGCCTACGCAGATGGCTTACGCGCAGACTTTCCCGCCAGCGCCCGTGTATTTGACGAGATGGCAGATGAGGAAAATCATCATCGGGGCCTATTGATTGATTTACATAAAGAGCGATTCGGTGACCACATTCCATTGTTGCGCCGTGAACATGTGCGCGGCTACTACGAGCGCAAGGCTGACTGGCTCATCAAGCCGCTCTCGCTAGAAAAAACTCGGGAGCAAGCAAGTGAAATGGAACGCCAAGCCGAGCGCTTCTATCGTGCGGCGGCCAGTCGCACCACTGACGCAGATACTCGTAAGCTTCTCGGCGATTTAGCCATTGCAGAAGCACACCATGAAGCGCTAGCAACAAAGCTAAGCAAGGATCTTACGCCACAATCAGTTATGGATGAAGAATCCGAAACCGAGCGACGCCAATTTTTACTCACTTATATTCAACCAGGTTTAGCAGGCTTAATGGATGGCTCAATATCCACCCTAGCGCCGATTTTCGCGGCTGCTTTTGCTACCGGTCAAACATGGGAGACTTTCTTGGTCGGTTTGTCAGCATCCGTGGGGGCGGGTATTTCGATGGGATTTACCGAGGCCGCACATGACGATGGTGTGCTCACCGGTCGAGGCTCCCCTATTAAACGCGGCCTTGCCTCAGGCATCATGACGACCATAGGCGGGCTGGGACACACGCTGCCTTATTTAATCACCGATTTTTTCACAGCAACGGCTGTTGCAATCGCCATCGTGTTTGTTGAACTTTGGTTGATCACTTGGATTCAAAACCGATATCTTGAAACACCTTGGCCACGAGCCATGTTTCAAGTGTTGCTGGGAGGGTCGTTGGTATTTGCCGCGGGTATCTTAATTGGTCATGCATAACGCTTACGTAACGTTTAAGACGCAATTAAAAGCGCGACTGATCGATTTTTGAACGATCATGGATCAATTGTTGACAATTAATCATCGTGTGTTATCCGCTAAGGGTTATCATTACCATGATCTCTGTTTAGTTTCGTTTGCGAAACTTTAATCCTAATTCTTATCAAAATTTTGGAGGCACCTATGTTGTGGCTTATATCCCTAATTTTAATCGGCGTCATTGTCTGGTTGTTCATGAACGCCCTAAACGAAAAGCAATGGGTTGACGCACATAGCCACGACGAAGAGGTCGCACAAGACCCAGGCTTGTTTGGCTCATTCAGCAATTCTACGGGCACCGGCGCAAGCACAAGTGCATCTGCCAGCGCAGCAGCTGGAAAAGTGGGCGGTGCAGTCAGCGGTATCGGCAGCAGCATCAGTGGCGGTATAGGCAAATTGAGTGGCGACACCAATGCTGAAAAACTGCAAAGCGCAGCAGACGGCGTAAAGCAGAAAACAGCTCAGACTGGCGAGATGCTAGGTGAAAAGCTAGCAGCAGCTCGCAATAGTGACATGGCTGGCCAGATCAAAGAAAAAACAGCTGACATGCATAGCAAGGTGAAAACCAAGCTAGATGACAGCGACATGTTTAGTAAGGTTAAAGAGAACGTCAAAAAAGGTGTTGACAAAATTGGCGAGCAGGTCGATTCAAAAATCGTTGGCCGCACTAACAAGCCCGACGCATAACAGATCAACCTCAAGTTGAAGTACGACCAAAGGGGGCGCAATGATTGCGCCCCCTTTTTTGTGCGTGTCATCTTCGTGAAGTTGACAACCTAATGCAATTTCAACTTCGCATGAGTAGTACGGTAAAGCACATCTCCAATCATTGTCAGTAGCGTTTTCCAGTAACCCAACACCGCCGCTTGATGCATACGGTACAAGGCCAAATAAAATCGTCGAGCCAACCACCCTTCAATAAAAACACTACCCTTCATTAGGTTGCCCATTAAGCTACCCACTGTTGAGAACTCGCTCAAACTGATCAGGCTACCCAAATCTTTGTAGACAAACGCCTTACCTTCATCTGCTGCAATGTTTCGTTTGAACTTTGAGTATAAATAGGCTGCCATTTGATGCGCCGATTGTGCACGTGGTGGCACGACACCTCCATCATTCATTGGGCATGCACAACAATCTCCCAATGCGTAAATGTCACTTGCACCTAGCACGGCGAGATGGTCAGTAACAACCACTCTGCCTATTGCATCAACATCAAGCTCGCTATTAGCCAACCATGCCGGTGCTTTAATGCCTGCAGCCCATACACTGATATGAGAATTGAGGGCTTCACCGCTGGCGGTGATAACCGAGGTATCAGTTGCCTGCTCAATACGAGTATTTAGTTTCACATCAACACCTAAGGCTTCCAACTCTCGCCGCACCGACTTACCGACACGCTCCGGTAATTGCGCTAGCAAGCGCTCACCTGCCTCAACAACAACGACATTGATTTTCTGTTCGGTGTTTTTAGAAAATCCGTATTCAGGAAGTTGCCTCGCGACGTTATGCAAATCAGCCGCCAGCTCGACACCCGTAGCACCACCGCCCACAATCACAAGCTGCAAGTCACCTGATTGACTAACGCGGTGAAGTTGATCAACAAAGCGACGATGAAAGCGATCAGCCTCCTGTCGCGAATCGAGCATTAAGCAATGCTCTTGTATGCCGGGCGTACCAAAGTCGTTGCTCATGCTGCCCACTGCAATAACGAGCGAATCATATGACTCTGTACGTGTTGGAAATAACTCCTTACCACGGTCATCCAAGGATTGCTCTAGATGAATAAGCTTTGCGCTTTTATCAACACGGTCACAACGCCCAAGCACAAATCTAAATCGATATTTTCTGGCTAAAGATAAATAACTGATTTCGTCGACATTACTGTTTAAGGAACCCGTTGCTACTTCGTGCAGCAAAGGCTTCCAGATATGTGAGGGCTGGCTATCGATCAGCACAACGTTAATGGATGGATCGCGCTTGTAACGCTTTGCAAGCTTAACCACGAGCTCAAGCCCACCAGCACCACCGCCTAATACAACGATTGACTTGGTCATGCTTTTAACTATAGCTTATTTATCGTCATCCCCGTGCAGGCGGCGGTCCGGCGTTCCGGGATCTAGCATACTAGAAGTGTCATTCAGCGCAAACATGGATCCCTGCCTGCGCGGGGATGACAAGTACTGAGATAACTAAGCAGGAAACTGAAACTCCAACTCAACCTCTTCAGGTGCCATCAGTTTTATCTGAACAACCCGCGCCAACTCATTAGGTTTCTCAGCAAACGATAGCCCCTTATCAACCAACCGCGAACGAAACGTGTCGATATCCGTCAATCTAAAAGCTATGTGATCGATACTGCCCGCTTGAGCTGTGTGATCTTTTTGAGTGAGATGAATAACCGGCCTACCACTGTCATCATAAAGCCAATGACCATAGTTGTTAAATGCTGGGCGCTCACCTCGATACACACAACCTAATTTTTCTAAAAACTCGGCCATCGCATCAGCATCGTTGCAACTGATATTGACATGATCCAATAACATGGCTTAACCCCAAAGTGCAGCCGAAGGTGGGGACATAACCGCACCTTCAAATTGAATAGGTTGATCACGATCCTCTGCCAATAACAGTGGACCATCTAAATCAACTACCTCAGCACGTTGCGCAAGCAATACGGCTGGCGCCATTGCCAATGATGAACCCACCATGCAACCCACCATAATTCGAAAACCAGCTTCGATTGCAGCATTTTGCAATGCTATGGCTTCGGTGAGGCCTCCCGTTTTATCTAGCTTGATATTAATAAAGTCATACTTGCCTTTTAAGTCCGCAAGCGAATCAGCGCCGTGACACGATTCATCTGCGCAGATTGGCAATGGGCGATCAAGCGTTAGTAAAGCATCATCCTTACCCGCAGCAAGCGGTTGCTCAACCAAGGTCACGCCGAGTTCCAACATAACGGGGGCAAGCTTGGCGTAATCATCGCTACTCCAACCTTCATTGGCATCCACAATGAGTTGACTCTTAGGTGCACCATCACGTACAGCTAACAAACGCGGCATGTCATCAGCACCACCGAGCTTTATTTTTAATAGAGGCTTGTCTGCATGCTTAGCTGCAGAGGCCCGCATCGCATCAGGCTCCGCTAACGACAAGGTATAGGCCGACACCACAGTTTCAGGTTCTGTTAAACCAGCCAGTTGCCAAACCGCTTTACCCGATTCTTTTGCCAGCAGATCCCACAAGGCGCAATCCACTGCATTACGTGCAGCTCCACCGGGTAGCAACGTTTGTAGTTCGTCTGTAGTGATGTCACCTGCAAGCGCATCGGATATCGACAGAATCTGATCAGTGACGCTTTGCATTGTCTCGCCATAACGAGCGTAGGGTACTGATTCACCCTGCCCTTTATGGCTGCCACGCGTTAGTGTGACTGTTATAACGTCAGCAGCGGTACGAGAACCACGTGATATTGTAAATACCTCGGCAAGCTTGAATTGCTCAGCCTTGATATCAAGTTTTATCACAAGGCATCAACCAAACGATCTGCACCGTGTCGGAATGGATCAACCGCAGGTAAGCCCATCTCTGCTTCTAATTTTGCAAGGTAGGCAACTGCTTCGTCTTCAGAGAGTGCCGCAGTGTTTATTGATAATCCTGCCACGCGTACATCAGGGTTAACAATCTTCGCAATACTCATGGAGAGTTCACGCAATTCTTCAAGCGATGGCAACGTGTATGACGGTAAGCCACGCATGGTTTTTCGCGTTGGCTCATGACACAGAATTAATACGTCAGGTGCACCCCCATGGATGAGCGCCATTGTCACGCCTGAGTAAGAAGCATGAAACAAACTACCTTGGCCTTCAATTAAATCCCAATGATCAGCATCGTTTTCAGGCGTGAGGTATTCAACCGACCCTGCCATAAAATCTGCGACAACAGCATCAAGTGGGACGCCATCGCCCGTAATTAAAATACCGGTTTGCCCGGTTGCTCGAAACGATGCTTTCATTCCGCGCTCTAGCATGGTTTTTTCCATCGCAAGCGTTGTGTACATTTTGCCAACCGAACAATCAGTACCCACGGCTAATACTCGCTTGCCCTTACGCTTCTCGCCATTAGCGATTGGATACTCAACTTGTGGCACACGTACATCAATCAACTGCTGATTGTTTTTTTCGGCCAGCTCAACCAAATCAGGAATATCACGCAATAAGTTATGTAAGCCTGAGGCGATATCCATGCCGGAGGAAACCGCTTCTTTAAACACAACGTTCCAAGTATCGCTGATCACACCACCACGGTTTGCTACACCCACCACCAAGGTTTTAGCACCTGCTGCGACTGCTTCTTCAATCGTCATATCAGGCAGACCCATATCGGCATTGCAGCCCTCAAGACGAACCTGGCCCACGCAGTGTTCTGGGCGCCAGTCCTTTACGCCTTGCGCTACTTTAGCGGCCAATTGATCGGCGGCATCGCCAAGAAAAAGGAGGTATGGGGTCTTAAGAAGCATGTTACTGAACTCGGTTAGGTATCGAATAATTCGCCGATTTTATCAGCACAAACTGCTTGGAGCGAACACTTAGCAACAAATTTGACGACGGCTAGGCCTCTATAGGCGTCAAAACGTGCCAAATCCAGTGGCTTCACGCAGCCGATACTCGAGTTTGAGCCTCAAGCTGGCATCAGCGTATTTATCGTAGTGATATGAATAGGTCCGGCCTGGGATGTTGTCATCCCATTGATCCAAGAAGTATTTCCTAGCCTGCATTATGGCCTCGTGCTCTGCTGGCGCAACTAGCAACACGTTCGTCTCTAGGTTGAAGTCCTTCAAATTACGCCGCGTGTAATTGCCCGAACCCAATAGCAAACCATGCCTTGGGTCATCGCCCACACCAGACCATAACAACATCTTAGCGTGACATTGCTCACCATTAGTTGCACACCACTTTACGGGGATACCCGCAGCAACTAACTCTGCTGCAACAGGCCGATTAGGCACGCCGTTTTTAGTTCGGCCAAAGGCATCTTTATTGGCATCAAGCATAACTCTTAAATTTGCACCACGTTGTTGCGCTGCCGTCATCGCTTTTATGATCCCTCTATCAGATAAATAAAACATCAGAAGATCGATGCTAACCCCTTCGCCAGCCCTGTCTAACGTTTGAATAATTTGATCCCTAATACGGCTCTCATTCAGTACCGATAAGCTTGCAGCATCAGTAGCGTGTTGCAACGAATCGTTGTTAGAATTTGTCACCTCCAATTCGTTAAGTTGAGCAATAACTTTTTCGGTAGCAAGCTGATCATTGTATTCAGCACTAAGCTTCAACAGCGCTAGCTCCGATTGAAGCAAATCAATTACCGCCTCCCCAGTAAAGGCCATTGCAACGTTTCGGTGCGCACTACTCCCATCGTGTGGGTTAGCCGACATTATAATGGCTTTGTTACTACCCTCTTCGCGGCCAGCAATGATTAGCTTGCGGTGATTCGCTTTAAAGTTGGCCATGGTTAACACACTACGCAATGACACCCTGCCATCACCCAATGGATTTTGTATCGTATCTGCCTTAGCGTTGCCAAACGGTTTAATCAAAGTGCGCCATATTCCAGAGTAAATGGCATTGCTATCCTGCAGTTTGGTTAGATCAGTCTCAACAACCAACACACCAGCTTCTCGTAATTCGGCGAGATGGATCGAATCGAGACCTCGGTAAATGGAATTCACTGGATCAGTGATGAACACAACAGGCATAGTTGGTCGCTGCTGCTTACGAGCAACAACTGCTGCCGTTAACTCTGCCGACAAAGCGCGATGGGTTTCGGCGGCTGGGCCTTGCCAATCATTAAACAAGAACATATCGATGAGCAAAAAATGATGAGACTCATCGATGAGTTCAAACACCGCATCAAAAATTTGCTGCTGGATCTGGCGATTACCTGATTCATCCATCCAACTAGTATCAGCCAAAAATCTGACCTCATTGGCAGGTCGCGACACGCTAGACATAGCCACGGCTTCCGGTGGGGGTATTAACGAGGTAATAACGAACACAACGAGAACATAGGCGACAACCAATACACCAATGCGAATGAGCGCGGTTCGTAGAAAACGAAGTATCGGCATGTTACTCAAGTCCAATTTTGACTAAATGAGAGCGGTTATCTCGTAATTATTAATACAACGTCACAAATGAACCGGCACTACTTGGTACAATCGCGTCAGTTCAGTATCCCACCAGTGTGTATGACTTAACAAAGTTACTAAACATCGGTTGGAAGCTTGGCCCTAATAATAATAAATAGAACAAAAGGCTTTGCGGCAGCAACAATCAGGTAACCAGTCGGTTAAGTAATCTCCGACCCACGCACTATACTACTGCGTTGCCAATCAATTTTTGCCTGTGCCGCCAACCAGACGGACGATCTACTAATGAAAACAGTCAATTACATGCAGCCGGGCGCGTCTCTCCAAGGATACGCCACGGTTCCTGCAACTAGTGACGCAAAAGAATACTTGCGCCTGTTGCTACGCCATAAATTTGGCTTGCTGCTCACCTTCTTGCTTGGCCTTGGCTTGGCGATGCTTTATCTGATTAGCACTACTCCAGAATACGAAGCTAACGCGCTTATCTCGGTTGATAATGATCGTGGCCCGTACGGTGAAGACAACACCAATAAGGTCAATTGGAACCCCGCTTCGGTGCTCAAAGAAGAATCCAGAATTATTAGCTCACGGCGTGTGTTGCAGCCAGTAGTTGAACAACACAATTTACGCATAAACGTTGATGCTAAAAAAATCCCGGTACTCGGTGATGTCGCAGAACGAATGCCACTACTGGGCAATTGGATTTCCGGCCTAAGCTTTGCCAAGAGCTACGCATGGACGCCATCTGAAGTTGATATTGCCCTGCTAGAAGTACCTCGTGAGTGGGAAGATACTGCCCTGACATTAACAGCCCTAGGTAACTCAACTTACTCATTACAACACCAAGGCTTAAGCGTTATTGATAACGCACGCGTTGGTGAAAGCATTGTGGTCGAATTACCGCCGCTAGCCTCATTAAGAATCCAAGTCACCGATATTGACGCAGCGGACGGTGTGGAATTCTCTGTTGTCCGTCACTCACTTGAAGACTCCATCTTAAGCTTACGGTCGCGCCTATTTACAGAGTCCAGCGATACCCGCTCTCAAATGCTAGGCATTCGTGTTCGTGGCGAAAACCCTACTCAGATAGCTGATTTAACCAACGGCATCATTAGCCAGTATCAAGACGTCAAAGCTGGATACTCATCGGGTAGCGTTGATAAAGAGCTTGAATTTTTCGAAGCTCAGGTACCTAAGCTAGAACAAGAGCTTCGTGATGCTCAAGCTGCATTGTCAACGTTTAGAATTAACAGTCGCACCTTCGACATCGAAACTGAAGTTAAATCAGCTATTGGACGAATTGATGTTCAACAACGAAAGTTGGACGAACTCATCACAGAGCGAGACGAACTAGCTAAGCGATATACCGATCTTCATCCTAGTACGAAGCGTTTAGATAAAGAAATCGGTGTGGTTCGTGGCAGAATCAGTCAGATCAGAAGCACTATTCGTTCAGCCCCCGATACACAACGTGAACTCAACGTTCTCGAACAAAAAGTTGAAAACGCATCGAAGATTTACACTGAGCGCGCCGAGCAACTTGCTGAACTGCGCCTCAAGGCGGTTGGCGATGTGGGTGCCGTTGAAATAGTCGACAAAGCACTCGCTCCACGTAAACCGATTTCACCTAATTCGCTATTAGCGATGGTTGGCGGCACACTAGCCACCCTATTTTGCTACATGCTGTTTCTAACGCTTCGCTCAGCACTTACTACGGTGATATCAGATCAAGATTCGCTAGAGCGTGCCTCGGGATTACCGGTGTTTATGAATATCCCTAAATCTGCGGCACAAAAACGTATTGGTAACGCTATTACGGTTGATCCTCGCCGCATGCTGCCAGGCAGCGGTGAAACCTCAGAAAACAGCGAAGTGGCCAACAGCAATGTTTTGGCGCTGAGCAAGCCTGAGGATTACTCAGTGGAAAACCTACGTGGCCTACGCTCCATGCTCGAAGATGTCATGGACAACGCTGCCAACAACGTATTGATGATTACCAGCCCGCTACCTAGCATGGGCAAGTCCTTTGTCAGCATGAACCTTGCGGTACTGTTGGCTCAGTCTGGTAAGCGTGTACTACTCATTGACGCTGACTACCAACGTGGACAGCTACATAAGTCTTTCGGTATGCCAATGGGCCCAGGCCTTCCAGAGGTGGTCAGAGGCAAGTCTGAGCTAAAAGAGACTGTCAAAGCCACGTCAGTTCCTAACTTATATTGCATACCACGAGGTTTTATGGGCGGTACAGCTGGCCAAGAGATGCCAAGTGACAAGGAATTCGGTGCTTTTATGCAGGTTGTAGCGCCAAGATTTGATATCGCCATCATTGATACACCGCCGGTATTGAGCGTGGCAACGGCCTCAGCGCTGGGTAAGCATGCTGGCTCCACGATTATGGTAGTGAAGGAAGGTGAAGTGAAAGAACCTCAATTGACAGAATCACTTAAGAGGCTATCGTTCTCAGGTGTTCGCGTGAATGGCTGCATCATGAATGGCTCTACAGCGCCAACGCCTCGGCATTATGCGTACTACAGAGAACAATTAGACTAATAGACTAATTTGAGTGTGTCCAATTGTGACGATACGTGATTGGTTTCACAAAGTGGGATTATGACCTGTGAACTCAGGTGACATTACACATAGGAACGTCACCAATTGACCCGTACCGCGTTAGAATACGCGCCATACACCGGAATTGGCCGGAAATTGAACTAACTAACTAATAAAAGAGATTGAAAAAAGTGTCTACTGCCGAAACAATAAAAAATACAAAGCCTGGCACCGCTACCACCAATCACCCTGCCAATTCGCCAATGATTGACGATATCTCAGCAAAATCGCGACATTGGTCGTCGATCGCTGCTGTTGATAACAACGCACTAAAGCCAATATCAGGCATGAGCGCCGCTCTAAAGCGCTTAGAAGACTTCGTATTAGGTTCGATCGCACTACTCATCATCTTTCCAGTGATGCTGCTTATCTCCTTAATCATCAAACTAGACAGCACCGGCCCAGCATTGTTTTGCCAAGCTCGAAGCGGCCGAAATCGCGAAGTTATCAAGGTTTACAAATTTCGCACAATGTACCAAGACGGTAGCCAAGAATTTCGCCAAGCTCAAAAAGATGATCCACGTATTACTCGTGTTGGGTCATTCCTACGCAGAACCAGCCTTGATGAGCTTCCACAGCTTTTCAACGTCATTCAGGGTTCAATGTCATTGGTTGGCCCACGCCCTCACCCATTAAAGCTTGATGAGGAATTCAAATACATCATTCCAGCGCTGAGCTCTCGCTACGCGGTTAAGCCAGGCATTACTGGTTGGGCTCAAATAAACGGCTTTCGCGGCGAAACCCGTCAAGTAAGCGACATGGTTGGCCGCATAGAGCATGATCGTCACTATATTAAAACATGGAGCCTTTGGCTAGACATCAAGATCCTATTCATGACAGTGCTAAAAGGCTGGACTCACAAAAACGCCTACTAGAACACGAGTTCAAAGCAAAGCCTTCATCACGAAGGCTTTTATGTGAAAGAGTTACGTCCACCAGATTCCTGCTGGACTACAATACCCCTACCAGATTTCTTCCGAACCAACGGTTCCCAACCCGAGATTTTCCATGGACAGCTCCAGCAAAGGGTTGCAGAGTCGCTTTTTATTGGGCTTTTTTGCACATCCCGGGACAATCGAAGATTACCTTAGCCTGATTAAAACCAGCATCGTCAACAAAGAACCGTGCACGGTGTTCTATCACAACCTTCATTCGCTCTACAGTTATTTCACATCTTCTTCTTTACGTAAGTTTTATCAAGGTACAACCGTATTAGTCGATGGTATGCCAGTTATTTGGCTCTACAAAATATTTGGTGCAAAACTTTCACGAGAGCATCGAATCACCTACGTAGACTTTATAATGCCCATGATGGAACAGGCTCAAAAAAATGGATGGAAAGTGTTTCATTTGGGCCAACAGTCAGACATTCAGCAACAGGCACTGAACATCATCAGAGAACAAGTACCAGGCATTGAGATTGAAGGGCACGATGGCTACTTCGATCAAGATCCACAATCTGAGCAAAGCTTGGCGGTGATCAACACCATCAACGAATTTGATACCGATTTGTTACTCGTCGGTTTTGGAGCGCCCCGACAAGAAGCTTGGGTGAGCGCCCATCGAGAACAATTAAATGCATCGGCTGTATTCACCTGTGGTGCTTGCATGGAATATGTGGCTGGTGCAGTAAAAACACCGCCGCGTTGGATGGGACAAATGGGATTGGAATGGAGCTTTCGACTATTTGAAAATCCAAAACGTTTTGCATTTAGATACCTTGTTGAACCCATACTGTTAGGTGCTATCCTCGCGTTCAACGGCATCAAGTTACTTGTCTCCGGAAAACGGATTAGCCACTGATGGCCTCATCCGGCCCTATATCAACGGATGGACATGACAGCTCCAAGCCCACTTTGACCGATAAGGCCATTAAGCTATTCTCGTCACGCTATGCCTTGTCACTCGGCGCGCAAGCGTTAGTTAGTGGCTTTCATTTTGGTTTAAACTTTTATCTCGTCAGAACAATGTCGCTGTACAACTACGGCGTATTTGCATTT
>CALJAA010000112.1 GCA_938028465.1 uncultured Granulosicoccaceae bacterium
AGTCTTTGCTCTGGTTGCAACCCGTAGTGGTTTTAAGCGTGGCAACTTGTTACGGGCCCTTACGGTACTCCCGATCATTACGCCGCCGTTTGTTATCGGCTTAGCCATAATCTTGTTGTTTGGTTTGTCAGGTTCGGTGACTAAGTTTGTGGCCGATATATTTGAACTACAGCCAACTCGATGGGTATACGGCTTGCCCGGAATACTGATCGCGCAGATATTATCCTTTACCCCCATCGCATTTTTAGTATTGATCGGTGTTGTGGAAGGTGTAAGCCCTTCAATGGAGGAGGCCGCACAAACGCTTCGCGCTAATCGTTGGCAAACGTTTAAAACGGTATCCTTGCCTCTTATGAGGCCAGGCTTAGCGAATGCATTCTTACTTGGCTTTATTGAAAGCATGGCGGATTTTGGTAACCCCCTTGTTTTAGGAGGCAACTACGACGTTCTGTCGACTGAAATCTTCTTTGCTATTGTGGGAGCGCAGAACGACCAAGGCATGGCTGCTGTATTAGCAATAGCGTTGCTGATATTCACCCTGTCAGCTTTTTATGCGCAGCGGCGGTGGTTAGGTAAAAAGTCCTACACCACGAAAACAGGCAAGGGTGATTCGGGGGCGCATGCGCTTATGCCAAAGCGCATCATGTGGCCTTGCTATGCAATTGCAGGCGTATGGACTGTGTTTACTATTACTGTATACGGCATGATTTTATATGGCGGGTTTGTAGAGACTTGGGGGCTAAACAATACCTTAACGTTTAAACATTACATCACTGCCTTCGGTATTAGTTTTAATGATCACGGCATTCACTTTAAGGGTTCGGCGTGGGATTCCTTTTGGACAACGCTTAAAATAGCGGGTACCGCGGCACCTCTTACAGCAATGCTGGGCTTACTGACGGCTTGGCTCCTGGTAAGGCAAAACTTTGCAGGAAAGCAAGCTTTTGAATTTGGTACGATGCTGAGTTTCGCTATCCCGGGTACCGTTATCGGCGTTAGCTATATCCTAGCGTTTAATGTGCCCCCGATAGAGCTCACTGGTACCGGCGTTATTTTGGTCATCAGTTTTATATTCCGGAATATGCCGGTCGGTGTGCGTGCGGGTATTGCCTCCATGTCTCAACTCGACAAAAGCCTTGATGAAGCATCCCTAACACTAGGTGCAAATACGTGGCGTACGTTTACACGGGTCATACTACCGCTAATGCGGCCGGCGATATTAGCAGCTCTGGTATTTAGTTTTGTGCGTGCAATGACGGCAATAAGCGCGGTGATATTTTTAGTCAGTGCTGAATACAATATGGCCACTAGCTATATTATTGGTCGAGTAGAAAACAACGACTACGGTATTGCCATTGCTTATTCATCTATGTTGATTGTGGTAATGCTAACAGTGGTGGCGACCATGCAACTCATTATTAATCGAAGTGGTAAGCGTGCGCGCTCGGCACAATCAATTTAACGGGTAGCCAATACGATATGACCATTCAACAACAGACAAGCAAAGCGGCACCAGTCGAGTTTAAGCAAGTCACCAAAGTGTATGGGCGCGACGTAACCGCTGTTGATCAAGTGTCTTTAAAAGTAGAGGCCGGTGAGTTGGTCACCTTGTTAGGCCCGTCAGGCTGCGGTAAAACCACGACGCTGCGCATGATCGCCGGTTTGGAAATGGCGACATCAGGGCAGATATTAATCGGCGATAAAGACGTGACTAAATTACCAGCCACCGATCGTGATGTGTCTATGGTGTTTCAGTCGTATGCGTTATTTCCGCACATGTCGGTAATGGAAAATGTGTCTTATGGCTTACGTATTGGCAAAATGAAAAAGGCTGAGGTGCAGGAGCGCACGGAGCGAGGTTTAGATATCGTTGGTTTGTCAGGTTATGGTGATAGATTACCCAGTGAGCTTTCCGGCGGCCAACAACAGCGTGTGGCAGTTGCTCGAGCTTTAGTGTTAGAGCCACAGGTATTGTTGTTTGATGAGCCGTTATCGAATCTTGACGCTAAGTTGCGGCGCCAAGTGCGTGAAGATATACGTGATATTCAAACCAAGCTTGGGTTAACCGTTGTTTATGTTACTCATGATCAAGAAGAAGCCTTGGCGGTCTCTGACAGAATAATCGTTATGAACAATGCCAAAATTGCACAAATCGGTACACCGCGTGAACTATACGATGCACCTGTAGATGAGTTCGTTGCTGACTTCATCGGTGAAGCTAATCTGTTTGACGGCGTTATTGATTCTGTCAATGCAGGAGTAGCGACGGCATCAGTTGACGGTATTTCGTTTACCGGTGCTGCCCGGGAGTTGTCAGTTGGGCCAACACGAATTGCCATCCGCCCTGGGAGAATACAGTTATCTCCTCCGGGTGCACCTAATACAATGCCCGGTAAAATAGCTAAAGCCACTTATGCCGGTAGCCATATGGAATATAAAGTCACTACTGAGGTTGCCGAGCTATTTGTGGTGTCTGATGTTGAGAGTGGCTTTGCAGAAGGCGACGTAGTGAGTGTAGGTTTTGCTGATAAAGGCCCCGTGTTGTTACCAGCCAATTTAGCCATCTAGAGGAAGTTATTATGGACAGTGAACTACGTGAGCGTCGAGTTGCTGGTTTAGATATTGTTGAAGCAGCTTCCATAACTGCAGTTACTTTCTTTAGAGATATCGATAAGCTCGTTATAGAGGAAAAGGGCAAGCAAGATTTAGTATCCGATGCGGATAAGGGCGTTGAACTACAGATAAGAGCGGCACTGCAGGAAACGTTTCCAAAAGATGGGATTATTGGGGAGGAGCATGGCCGAGTAGAAACTACCTCTGGCTACACCTGGGTCATTGATCCGATAGACGGTACCTCTAGTTTTGTTGCCGGAATGCCTGGCTGGTGTGTGGTACTGGCATGTGTTTATAACGATGAAACTGTGTTGGGCATCATCATTGATCCCATTGCTCAGGAAACGTATATCGCGGTTAAGGGTGAAGGTGCGACACTAAACGGTAAATCAATTAAGGTATCAGCTTCGCAAAGTTTTGGAGAAGGGTCGACCGCTGTGGGTTATTCAACCCGCACGGGAATCGATCCTACTCTAGAGGTGCTTAGAAATATCATGGAAGCGGGGGGTATCTACTATCGTTGCGGCTCTGGTGCACTGATGCTGTGTTACGTTGCGGCGGGAAGATTGATTGCTTATTGCGAGCCGCATATGAATGCTTGGGATTGTATTGCTGCACTGCTCATTATCAATGAGGCTGGTGGAAATTCAGACCCGTACGAGATGCAAACAATGCTGAACGAAGGCGGAAGCGTGATAACGGCTTGCCCTGGCGTGTACCCACAGCTACTTGAAATATGTAAAACAGCCTACCCAAAATCATAAGTAGTAAAGCGACAAGGCCGCGTTAACACATTTATCTTAACGATATTGTCAGCTCTAACTGATGCCGTATCAGCCCCGTTTGTTTTTAATACCAAATATTCCCCGTCGTGTTTTTTCTCGATAGTAGTGGCCACTCCATTGTGGGTATCGGTACTCGTGATGACTTCGACGTCGTAGGCATCCATACAAATGACTTCGAGAATGTCGTAGTCGCCACATTGAATAGGCTTATAGGTTTCCATAGTGGTATACAAATAATTAAAGTTGAGGCCAAGCCGATGATAAGACCGTAGCATAAAATTACCAGAACGAACGAATCTGGTGTTCGCGTGTCTGTATTTCAAGTCGGTTTTGACGATGGAGAAAGTTATGTTGCTTAGAAAACTATGGTTAGTGGCGGTGTTGCTGTTGGGCAGTGTGTTTTATGTATCAAAAGCCTTGGCTGTCGATAAACCAGATTACGCTATCCTGTACGAGCAGCATCTACCCAGTGTTGTGACTATCAATACTATTGCCATTGATCCCTTAACCGGCGGTTCGCAAAGTGGTTTAGGATCCGGCATCCTTGTTGAGGATAACCAAATATTAACGGCCGCACATGTAATTGATACGGCTAGTATTATCAACGTTAAGTTTCAGGATGATGAAATTATTCCAGCAACTGTTGTGTCATCGATAGAAAATAGCGATGTCGCCTTACTTAAATTAGCAAAAGCGCCCACTAACGCAAAAGAGGCGATTCTGGCAGATTCAGATAAAACCAAAATAGGCGAGCCAGTATTTATCATCGGAGCACCGTTTGGTATATCTCAAACCCTAAGTATTGGGCATCTGTCAGGGCGCATGCAACGCGGGCTCATGGCGGGTGGTACACCTATAGAGTTTCTACAAACCGATACAGCGATCAATACGGGCAACTCAGGCGGGCCCATGTTTAACCAGTACGGTGAGGTAATCGGTATTGTTAGTTTTATTTTGAGTAAAAGCGGTGGTTTTGATGGAATCGGATTTGCGTCCTCCATTAATACCGCCAAGCAAGCTTTGTTTAACAGTTCCGGTTTATTAGCGGGGTTTGAAGGGGTGTTTTTGAATGAATCCATGGCTTCAGTGCTAAATATCCCAGAGCCGGGCATTTTGATTCAACGAGTGGTAGAGGGATCGATCGCTCAGAAGGCGGGTTTGCGTTCTGGGCGTATACCTGCGCAAATAGCCGGGCAGTCTCTTAAACTAGGCGGCGATACAATTTTAGCCATTAACGATTTGGTCTGCGCTACACCCCATGATGTTGAATCATTGCGCGAGCAAGCGCATACCCTTGATCAAGGGCAGCCGTATTCCATACGCGTATTTCGCGAAGGTAAAGTTGTTGTGTTGTTTACTGAAGTCGAAAATCAATTATTGCCAACGTTAAGCGATTGAGATCGACCAACGCCTTGTTGGAGTAATACGGGAGCAACAAACACTAAGGCTAATAGGTCGCTATTCAGGCTGGGTGCTACCAACAACAAGCCACCGATTGCCATCATTAATCTGAAAATGCCGTTTAGCGGCTTTTGATAATACCCGGCAACAGCAGTGGCGATGATAAACACGCCTGTTGCACAGGTTATCGACACTTGTAGGAATGAAGCCCACGTAAAATATTCGGGCAGTACTATGAGTATGGTCGGT
>CALJAA010000113.1 GCA_938028465.1 uncultured Granulosicoccaceae bacterium
CGAATGGGTTTCATGCTTCACTACAACTTTCCTCCTTACTCAGTTGGTGAGACCGGTTTTGTCGGTTCACCAAAGCGTCGCGAGATTGGACATGGCAAGCTGGCCAAACGTGGTGTACAGGCAGTCATGCCTGATGAGGAAGAATTTCCTTATACCATTCGAGTGGTTTCTGAAATCACTGAATCCAACGGTTCTAGCTCCATGGCCTCTGTCTGTGGTACCAGCCTTGCGCTAATGGATGCAGGTGTTCCATTGAAAGCACCGGTTGCCGGTATTGCGATGGGTCTTGTAAAAGAAGAAGCAGGCTACGCCGTATTGTCTGACATCTTGGGTGATGAAGATCACCTAGGCGACATGGATTTTAAAGTAGCTGGGACTGACGGCGGCATCACTGCACTCCAGATGGATATCAAAATTACGGGTATCACCAGAGAGATCATGGAAAAGGCATTGGATCAAGCCAAAGATGGTCGACTCTTCATCCTGGGTGAAATGGCGAAATCACTAAGCGCGCCACGTGAAGATCTTTCTGAGCATGCGCCACGCTTTATCACGATCAAAATCAATCCTGAAAAAATTGCTGCAGTTATCGGTAAGGGCGGTGCGGTTATCCGTGCGCTTACTGAAGAAACTGGCGCAACCATCGACATCGGCGATGACGGCTTAATCAAGATCGCATCGAGTGATCGTGCTGCAGGCGAAGAAGCCCGAAAGCGTATTGAGTTGATCACTGCTGATATCGAAGTAGGCACTATCTACGAAGGCCGAGTTCAGAAGATTATGGACTTTGGCGCATTCGTTAATATCTTGCCAGGTAAAGACGGTTTGGTACACATCTCTCAGATCTCTGAAAACCGAGTACAGAATGTTGCCGATGAATTGTCAGAAGGGCAGATGGTTACCGTTAAGGTGCTTGAAGTTGATAAGCAAGGCCGCATTCGCTTGAGCATGAAAGCAGTTAATGAAGGTGCGGCTGCAGAAGCACCCGCTGAAAGCTAATCGCGATGTAAAATAGGGTGCTCACCTTGGTGGGTGCCTAGTTATTTTAAAAGGGAGCTTAGGCTCCCTTTTTTGTTGTTATTTTCGTATTGTCATCTCCGCGCAGGCGGGGATGACTGCGAAACGTGGGGATGACAATACAAGGCAAGGATGACAATACAAATCAAAAACACTCATGCAGCTACAAGACAAACAATTCATGCAAGCCGCCTTGCAGCAAGCCGCAAAAGCACGTGATGCCGATGAAGTCCCTATCGGAGCTGTAGTTGTGCATCAAGGAGAGATTGTGGGCGAGGGCTATAACCAGTCGCGTAGCCTTAACGACCCAACGGCGCATGCTGAGGTGCTGGCATTGCGACAGGCAGCCTCTAAGCTAGGCTCTTACCGGCTCACACATGTTTCACTGTATGTCACCGTTGAACCGTGTTTAATGTGTAGTGGTGCCGTGCTAGAGGCGCGTATTGGGCGCTTAGTTTTTGGTGCAAGGGAGCCTAAAACTGGCGCTGTTATTAGTACGGCTGAGACCTTAATGTCGCCGCGTTGCCAGCATCATGTAGCGGTTACAGAAGGTGTGTTACGAGTTGAATGCGCTGAACTGATGCAATCATTTTTTAGATCTAAACGATAGAGCTTTTCATGATGAATACTAAAATCACTATGCGTATCGCAAAAGCCAGCCTAGTTGCGCTTGCCCTATCTTTCGCTGGCGTGCCCAATGCAATCGCCGATTGGTCTGGCGGTATTGAGGGCGGCACTGTCGTCAGTGGTGACGGCGAAAATGCGACTCGATTACGTCTTAAAGTGAGTAATGAGACTCGACCGCTCTCGCACTACGTTTACGCGGATTGGTTACGTTCAGGAACCGATAACAGTTTCGAAGCAGGCTATAAGCCGAAGTATTGGTTTGGAGAGGCGTTTTATGTATTTGGTGAAGCCAGTGCGCGTCGAGATAAACCGCGTTTAGTTGATCGTGAATTGTTTGGCTTAACTGGTGTGGGTATTGAGTTTTTGAAAAACGAAAGCCAATCACTCTATGCTGAGTTGGGTGCGGGTTATCGAACAACAGAATTTGAGAATGGCATAGAAGAAGATGACACCACCGGTATTGCAAGAGCGGGGTTTCAACAAATTTTAGGTGATTTGGTATCGCTAGAGCTTGAAGCGAATACCAATGTGAGTGACAAGCTAAGTCGAAGTGTTGCAGAGGCCGGGATTGCGGTACGAATCCCCGGTGGTGCGCTCAAATACAGTGTTCGTTCTCAACGCAACAAAATCGGAGATGCAGAAGCGGTGACAGATTCTGATTCATTCATCTCGTTTAATTACGGCTTCTAAGCTTTGCTTAAGCGTTCTTTTTCCAATACTTGTTCGTGAGCACTGATTTGTCTGGCCAATAAATCGATATGCTGTCGTAGTACATACAGCTCGTACGCATAACCTAGTGGCACTTCAACCGTTCTTACTTCGTCTTCAATCTTGTCTAAATTAGCAAGGCAAAGTTCGAGATTGGTTTCAGTGACTAGTTCATTTGCACTTTGGTCAATGATTTGGATTTCGTCGTACCATTTGTAGATCTTCTTGCGTACCGTCCAGCGGTAGGTTGGTGGTAAAATTTTAAATAGCGGTAAGAGCAATGCTAACAGTGGGACGAGCATGACCTTAAGACGATCTAGCAGAGTGGCTGCCCAGAAGGGTAAGTAGCGCTGTAAAAAGGGTGTACCTGATTTATAAAAGCGCTGTGCCTCTGAGCTAATAGGGAAGTCTACAAATGCCGCGCTTGGAAATTGTCCTGCCTCAGAAAACAAGGTGGATTGTGAAAACAAGCGATCACTAATTTGTAAAAGTAAATCGTTTAGTGCCGGATGCAAATCGTTGTGAGCCACCAGGGTTGCCGCTGCGGAGATTAACGCAACATCTTGTGGTGGGATGTTGCTATGTAAATCCACTACGCCTTCAGGCAGTATCATGCTAGACAAATACGGTAAGCGCTTTGCGTAAGCCGTAGCACGTCGAAAGTTCAGCAACTCCGCATCAGCTTCACTTAGCATGGCTTGTACACTAGCAGCGTTATAAGAACCCACGCTAAAAATCACATCTAGCTCATCTTGTTTGAACGCGTTCACCGCGTCCATGCCACTGAGCTCGAAAATTGAAACGTTGCTGGCGTCCAGTTGGTTATCTCCTAGTATGGCGTCAGCAACGGAGCGTGTACCGCTGCCTGCTTGTCCGACAGCTATTCGAGCGCCTTGTAGCTGGTTTAATCGTTCAATTCCATTGCCTTTGCGAACAAACACCCAAACCGGTTCAAAGTACAAACTGCCCAAGCCTTGGAGAGCTGGGTGGTTAACGCTTTCAACAACGCCACTTTGTATAAAGGCGACCTGCGCTTTGCCATTGTTGAGTAGGCCGATGTTTTCAATCGAACCGCTAGTTTCCAAAATGTTGAGCTCTATGTTTTCTTTTGCTAGTTCTTTTTTAAATTGTTGAGCAAAGGCATAGTAAGCACCATCCGTGCGGCCCGTCGCAATGGTTAATGTATCAGGTGGGGCAGGTTGCACAAACTGATAAGTAAAAAAGAAGGCTGCGGCGGCAAGTAAAAAAGCGCCACCGTAAATCTTGAGCGTGTCCGCTAGGCTACGAGTTTTTTTGGGTTGTTGCGGTGCGTTGGGAGTCTGCTCCCTAGATTCGTAATTTTTAGCGTACAAAGCGTGCAAAGCCTTCAGTGGTCGGGTGTAGGGAGTATATAGCCGTTCAAATGGAACGCGTGGTAATCTTTGGGCTTGTCCGCATACTGCCGTTGAAAAAGTGTCAAAAACCGACCAATGTACAATACTTCATATCGCTCAAGAAGCTGATCTGCTAGAAGCCCGTCAATCGGGGCAATATCGTTGTGATTCGCTAGGCAATGAAGGTTTTATTCACTGTTGCTTGGATACTCAGCTCCAAGGAGTCATAGATCGGTACTACGCAGATCTTACAGGCCAAGTACTGCTGGAACTTGACCCCAGTCAGCTACAGTCCGAATGTCGGTATGAAAATACCGTAGGTGGCACTGAGGAATTTCCGCACATATATGGCCCTATCAATGTTGATGCAATTGTATCAACGCGCAAGCTGGCATAAGCGTGTGAATCAGGTCCGCGCTAACAATAGGCGCTAGAATTACTGTTCTTTGTGACGGCAGGCGCTTTCTGCAATCAAATGTTGGAACCAAAACATGAGTGGCACAATTATGTGACTTGACTATGTGAAGCCGCTTTGATTATGCGATCGCGAGGCTTATAACCTGGTTACGTCTACCGACACATTGTCCATAGTAGTTATAGCGCCAATGATTGGCAGATTAAAAAGGAATGTTGTAAGCGTCACAAAACAGCTTGCAACCATGGCAACACTCGGATACACAATGAACAAAAACTACCGCGCTTTCGCAGACTTGATGGCGGATGGTTTCTTTGAACTGGATAGTGACCTTTGTTATATCTATAGCGAAGGGGTCGAGGCCTATTTTTCGACACCGCTCAGTGACCCTCATAGTCAGTCGCCAGGCCAAAGCCTACTAGGTCGAAATCGAATCGAGGTGATGGAGTCTGTCTTGGGCAGTAGCCAGCAATTGGCCCAGCACAATCGCTCATTGCTGGCGCACCTACCAGTTGATGTCATCATTGAAACGGCCGCTGAAAATGGCGAGTATCGTCATACCTGCATTACTGCAAAACCTCAATTTAATGCCGACAGTGTATTTACTGGTTACATCGGGTGCACGATGGATGTCACAGCGCGTGTGCTCGAAGCTCAGCAAATCGCCCACCAAGCTTCGCATGATGATTTAACGGGTGTGGTCAATCGTCGTGAATTTGAAGCCCGTTTGAGCAAGATTGTAGACACACAATGCCAAACATCAAAACCACATACATTGTGCTTTATTGATTTAGATAAATTTAAAGTAGTCAACGATACGGCCGGTCATCCAGCGGGTGATCAGTTATTACGTAACCTTACCAGTATCATGCGCTCGTTTGTTCGAGGCTCTGAAACATTGGCAAGGCTTGGCGGTGACGAATTTGGTATTTTGCTTGAAGCCGATTGTCAGCAAGCATCTGTTGTTGCTGAAAGAATAATCGATGCGATATCACAACATATTTTTACTTGGGAAGGTAAAGAGTTCAAAGTAGGGGCGTCTATTGGTGTGGCAGCTATTACTGCTCGATCGAAGTCTGTCGATGATGTGTTATCGCAAGCCGATAACGCATGCTATGCAGCCAAAGATAGCGGTCGTAATCAATCATTTGTATACGGCGCTGAGAGTATTACTTACCACCAGCATCGCCGTGCCATAGCTAAAAAAGATCTAATTAAAGAAGCCTTGCAAGATGAGCAATTTACTTTGTACTTGCAACCGGTGCTGAGTAATACAGATGTTTGTGATATCAAAATGCGTGAAGTGTTATTGCGCCTTAAGTGTAAAAATGGCCGATTGTTATCACCGGCTGAATTTATGCCGGTGGCTACGCAGTTTGAGCTTATGCAAAGCTTAGATAGCTGGGTAGTTGAAAATTCGATGTTAGCACTGCAGCAATTCGAGGCGCAGGGTGATCACTGTAAGCTTTCAATTAACTTGTCACCTGCGTCTTTAAACGACGACAACATGCTCCAAAACATTGTTCGGATCGTCACTGAGTCGCCCGCTTCGTCTGAGTCTGTCTGTTTCGAATTCACCGAAGCCGCGGTAATGCGAAACCTCGATGCTGTGACTCAGTTTATGTCGTATCTTCGAGCTGAAGGTGTTGAGTTTGCGCTTGACGATTTTGGCGGGGGCTTGTCATCACTGTCCTATATACGTGATCTACCCATTGACTACATTAAGCTCGATGCATCGTTTTTTTATAACATTGCCAATGATAAATCTAATCAAATTATCGTCGGTTCTGTTAGTTCGATGGCGCAGCAACTTGGTATAAAAACCGTGGCGAAATCGGTGGAAGATGTTGCTACGCGTCATTGCATAACTCAGCTTGGGCTCGATTATGCGCAAGGCTTTGGTGTTGCCAAACCGAGAGAGATAATCGGCTATATTGAAACAGTAGCGCTACAGCCCTTACGACAGCTTGCTAGCTAGTTGCAAGCTGTCTTCAGTAGGCGCTTATGGGGCGCTTTGATTGACAAATAGTAGCGCCAATGTAAAACTTGTCTTTTCTCAAGACATGTCATGGCCGTGCAATACAGTATTGGTTTGTTTGTTACCTGCCTCGTAGATCTCTACCGTCCTAGCGTTGCTTTTTCTTCAATAAAATTGCTCGAGTCTGCAGGCTGTACAGTGAGTGTGCCGCCTTCTCAAACCTGTTGTGGGCAACCCGCGTTTAATAGTGGTGACAACAAATCTAGCCAAGCTATCGCTAAAGCCACTATTGATGCCTTCGAATCTTTCGATTACGTTGTAGCGCCATCTGGGTCCTGTGCGGGTATGTTAAAGGAGCACTACCCTGAGCTGTTTGAAGAAGGCTCGTCCTGGCATAGCAGGGCGGTGGCCATGGCATCCAAGGTTTATGAGCTCACAGCGTTTCTGGTCGATGTACTCCAGTTGCCAAACGCAAGTCAAACCAATGCAGATTCCAGCCCAGCCAAGAGCAATTTTAATAAAACAGTGACATACCACGATAGCTGCGCCGGGCTGAGAGAGCTCGGTATTAAAGAGCAACCGCGCAGCCTACTTGCCAATGCAACTCAGAGCACACTAACAGAGATGGAGGACACGGATGTTTGCTGTGGCTTTGGAGGCACCTTCTGCGTTAAGTATCCTGAAATATCCGGTCGTATGGTTACCGACAAGGCGGCACTGGCTACGCAAACGGGCGCGGATGTGTTGCTTGGTGGAGACATGGGTTGTTTAATGAACATTGCTGGCCGATTGAGCCGCGCCGGTTCTGATATAGAAGTTAGGCACATCGCTGAGGTGCTAGCCGATGATCTCGCCACTCCGGCAATCGGGAAGGTTTGATCATGGAAGCACAATCCTCAAAATTTAAATCTAGCTCCAGCGTTGCACTAAAAGATGATCAACTGCAGGTTGCATTAGGTAAGGTTAAAACCGGCTTTATCGATAAACGCTTAAAGGCGATCGCATTGATTCCTGAGTGGGATCAAATTAAGCAAGATGCAAAACACACTAAGGATCACGTACTTCGTAATCTTGATCATTACCTTCTAGCTTACGAGGCATCTGTTCAACGCAATGGCGGTGAGGTTCATTGGGCAGAGGATGCGGCTGGGGCTTCGCAGATCATCGTTGATATTTGCAAACAAGCCAATGCAAAAACAGTGACAAAAGGTAAGTCGATGGTTAGCGAAGAGGCTGATCTTAACAACGCATTGGCTGAACACGGTATTGAGGCGATAGAAACCGACTTGGGTGAATACATTATTCAACTTGCCAAGGAGCCACCGAGTCATATTATTGCGCCAGCCGTACACAAAACCAAGGAGCAGGTCGCGGATCTTTTCCATGAGCATCATCAACAATATGGTTTTACGGAAAAACTGATTGATCGCACCGAGCTCGTTGCTGAAGCCCGACAAGTGCTACGTGATAAATTTATTGCAGCTGATGTGGGCATTACCGGTGCCAATTTTTTAATTGCTGAAACCGGGCAGCACGTTCTGGTTACCAATGAGGGCAACGGTGATCTAACATCCGTTTTACCACGAGTACAGATCGTCATTGTGGGCATTGAGAAAGTAATCCCAACGCTTGATGACGCAAGCAGCATGCTGCGTTTGTTAGCGCGCAGTGCCACTGGCCAACATTTTTCCAATTACACTAGTTTAATGAGTGGCCCTAAACGCGCAGGTGATATTGACGGGCCAGATCAGTTCCATGTTGTTTTGGTGGATAGTAAACGAACAACAATGTTGGCGGGTGAGCTACGCGAGATGTTGCGTTGCATTCGATGTGGTGCCTGTATGAATCATTGTCCGGTTTATGGTGCGATAGGTGGTCATGCCTACGGCTGGGTTTATCCTGGGCCAATGGGGTCGGTTATTACGCCCGTGATGGTCGGCATTGAAGAAGCTGCGGATCTGCCTCATGCTTGCACTCTAAATGGCCGATGTGCTGAAGTATGCCCGATGGATATTCCACTGCCCAAGTTATTACGCAAGCATCGACAAACCACTTTTGAGCAGGATTTACAAACGCGGCAAGCGAGATGGGGTTTAGGTTTTTGGTCTTACCTTGCGCGTCGTCCTGCGCTGTATCAATTTACTACTCGCTTGGTTGTTAGTGGCTTAGCCGTTTTCGGTGGCAAGCGTGGCTATTTCAGCAAATTGCCACTGGCAGGGGGGTGGACATCATCACGTGATTTACCCGCCCCACAAAGCAGTGCTACGTTTATGCAGCAGTATCGGAAGAAACAATCATGAGCGGGGCAAAAGACGCGATTCTTGGCAGGATACGTAAAGCCGTAGAAACCGATGCGCCCAGTACCACTAAAGATACGCTGCAACGACGCTTCACTTTTGCAGAAATTCAGCAACGATTGAATGAGCCTCGTGCTCAACTTCGCCCTGCTTTGTCGGGTGATAAGTTGGATCGATTAGTCGCGCAAATGGAAGGAGTGCAAATGAGCGTATCGCAACTGCAAACCTCGAGCGAAATAGTTGATCAAGTAAAGTGGTATTTGGAATCGGAAGGCTTGGCTGGCGATATAAGCGTAGCGCCTGCGTTGCGAGATTTAGCGTGGGAGCCAGGCACCCATTTCGGTGCCGCAACAAGTAAAGAGGTGGCAAGTGTCACGGATTGTTTTGCTGCTGTAGCTGAAACGGGTAGTGTGGTGCTCGCAAGCTCTGGTGAGTCGCCTGTCACCTTAGGGTTTTTACCTGATACTCATGTGGTGGTTTTAAAGTCTTCAGATGTTGTTGTACATTCGGATGATATTTGGCCTTTATTACGCAAATTACCCGAGCTACCCAGAGGCGTTAACTTTGTTACCGGGCCATCGCGCACAGGTGATATAGAACAAACAATCGAAATTGGCGCACATGGTCCCAGACGGATGCATGTGCTGCTAATAATGAACGAATAGGTGCAACCTATGATTGCTGACCTAAGGCAAATAAAAGCGATATCGTTTGATCTGGATGACACGCTATGGGATTGTGCTTCGGTAATAAGGCATGCCGAGCGTACTTGCTACGAGTGGCTGGTTGAACACGCACCACGTGTTACCGAATCATTTGATGCCGCCGCTTTATTGCGGCGTCGCGCGCAAGTGCTGGAGGTTCAACCTGAATTAGTAGGCGATGTCACTAAGCTTCGCAAAACGATGTTAGAGCAGACACTGGCCGAATTTGATTATGGCAGTGACGTAGCTGAGGCGGCTTTTAATGCATTTTATGTTGCCCGTAGCCAAGTGCAGTTGTACGAAGGGTGCATCGGCTTATTAGAAGCATTAAGTCAGCAGTATTCGGTGGCGGCCATTACCAATGGCAATGCTGACCTCTCATTGATCGGCATTGATCATCTTTTTCAGAGTGTGCATATGGCTGACTTAGATAACCCTGCCAAGCCGCATAGATTTATGTTTGACCGATGCTTGGAGGAGTTTGATTTGCCGCCATCGGCGTTGCTGCATATTGGTGATAACCCCCAAACCGACGTAGCCGGGGCTCAGGCGCTAGGGATTCAGGCACTTTGGTTCAATAGTCAAAAAATAGTCTGGCCGGAGGCGCTGCCGAGAGCTCAATTTGAAGTAGAATCCCTGAGCGAAATGCACGAGCTATTGCTCAGCACAGAATAATCAGGGGAACAGCATGAGCCGTATTTTCTATGTTAATGGCGACTTCGTCGCAGAAGAAGACGCCAAAATCTCAGTCCTAGACCGAGGCTTCTTGTTTGCTGATGCTGTTTATGAGGTATCCACGGTTCTTGCCGGGAAGCTAATTGATAACAAAGCCCATTTGCGCCGCTTAGCTCGTTCATTGTCTGAGCTTTCGATGGCAGCCCCATGTGGTGATGAAGCAATAATGGAAGCGCAGCACAAACTAGTGGAGCTCAACAACGTTCAGGAAGGCCTGTTGTATTTACAGGTTTCGCGTGGTGTCGCTGATCGCGAATTTTACTATCCCACTAACACTCCTAGCTCGTTGGTTATGTTTACTCAAACAAAACCTCTGCTGGATAATCCTGCAGCCCAGACCGGTATTAAGGTTATTTCAATACCTGATCTACGCTGGGCACGGCGCGATATCAAAACGGTAGGTTTGCTAGCACCTTGTATGGGTAAACAAGCTGCAGTGGATGCAGGGGCTAATGATGCATGGATGGTTGAAGATGGGTTCGTCACTGAAGGCACATCCAACAATGCCTACATTGTCACTGCAGAAAAACAGATTAAAACTCGTCACCTAGGTCATGAAATACTCAGTGGCATAACGCGTGACGCTGTATTACGTTTTGCAAAAACAGCTGGTTATGAAGTTGTGGAAGAGCCATTTACGATCGAAGAAGCTAAACAAGCAGAAGAGGCGTTCGTTACAAGCGCATCCACGTTTGTTTTGCCTGTGGTTAGTATTGATGGAGAGGATATTGGTTCAGGACAACCTGGGCCCGTTGCCAAAGAGTTGCGCAACATTTACATCGAAACGGCTATGAGTCGGCAAGACCTATAATTAGGTATTTTTACCGATGTAAATTCTTACAATTGTATACTGGTGTTGGTATACAAACGTGCGGCGAGGTTGTACGCTTGGCCAGGTAGGTGCAGCTACTGCACTGCATTCAATACCTGATCTATATGCTTGATCTAAATAACAACAAATCGGTAACGAAGAGCGCTAGCAAGCTAGCCATTCGCGCGTGTGTTGTGGTCTTTCTCACATTTATCCTCGCATCCTGCAGTAGTCGCGATAGTAGTAGCGCTAACTCGAGTGGTTCCACCAATCCAGATCCTTTAGCTGATCTAACTTACGCCACCTCTGAAGAATCACCGCTGGTCATTCGATTCGAACCTGCCAACAGCGCCGCCAGCTACTCCATTGTCAGTAATCCTGAGTTTGGGCAAGTAACGCTCGAGCCTGGAAACGAACAATTTACTTATCTGCCGGAGAAAGATTTCTTTGGCTACGATCGTATTGCGTACACCGATGGTGAAACTGAAACTGTTCTAAATGTGTTGGTTAGGAATGTTAATGATGAGCCCGTCTTGTTTGATGATGTGCAGCGAGTTGCCGAGCAGGGCGTGTTATATCAATTTACGTTGAACGCGGTGGATCCGGACAATGATCAGCTCGTTTACTCCGCTGAAAATCTACCTGCTTGGCTTAGCTTGAACACGAGTACCGGAGAGCTCAGTGGTACACCAACGCAGCAACAACTGGGTATGTTTACTGGTATCGCGTTTAAAGTAACCGATCCGCTCGGAGAATTTTCTGAGATCCGCGGCATTAGTATTGAGGTGCTGGATATCAATGACGCGCCAACCATCAATCCGGAACAGTTTCCTTCTGAAATCAAAGCACGCTCTAACGTCATGGTCAACGTATTCCCGGATGATCCTGATGGGGAGTTCGTAACCATAAGCACGGAACCCAATGATTTCTTAACGGTGGTGGCACAAGGTGGATCCTTGGAAGTCACTGCAGCAGATGTCAGTGATGTTAGTGATATCAATCTAGTCGTTATTGCAACTGACTCACGAGGCAATGTTGCGCGCGAAATAATCCCTTTAACGATATTGCCACTAACCACGTCAACAAAAGGGGTGACACTCCGTGGTCGAAAACAGGGTGCTGGCGTGCATCTCGTAGTGCTGGGTGACGGCTATCGTGAAGACCAACAAGGTAAGTTCCGCCAACACGTTGATGAATTTATTGAGAAGCTTGAAAACGACGATGGCATTGCCCCGCACTTTGGTGCCTGGAATGTACATATGGTTGAATCAATTTCAGTTGACTCCGGTATCGATGATGACTTCGCCTTTGATTTTCGCGACACCGCATATGGAGCAGGCTACTTCTGTGCATCAATACAGCGATTGATCTGTGCCGATTCGCTAAAAGTCATTGAAACAGCATTTTCTGAGTATCCAGATTTTCACCAAATTATCCTGATCGTTAATGACACGCGTTACGGTGGCAGTGGTGGGCAATTCTCGGTCGCCTCATCTGCTTATCCGGAAGTGTCGTTGCATGAGCTAGGGCATAGTTTTGCAGGGCTGGCAGATGAATACGTAGATGAGACCATTCCCAAGCTAAGCCCGAGTAGCTATACCGAAGGCCGCTACGCCAATATCAGTAAATTTGATGATCCCTTAGTCGTGCCATGGGCGCATTGGTTAGCGTTGGAAGACAACACTGAAGTTGGCATTTTTGAAGGTGCATTTTATCAAGCCACTGATTTTTATCGAGCAACAGCCGATAGCAGAATGCGCTCGTATAATAGGCCGTTTGGCCCTGTTAACAGCGAGCAATGGGCGCTTAGAGTTTATGAAACGGCCAAAGCTGTGATCGACTTTTCGCCTGTGGCAGGAGTATTGACTGTGCCTTCAGGGCAAGAGCAGGAGTTTCGCGTGGTGCCGATACTAGATGAGTCAGTACAACGAATAACCTGGACGCTCGATGGTAAGCTAGTGCCGAGCCAAACCAACAATAGAGTATTTACTGCGCCATTGTCGATTGGTGATCACACATTATCCGTGTTAGTGGAAGATATTACTGGTCAAATCAGAAAGCCGACGCCACATTCAGGTCAGTTCACCTGGAATTGGGACATAGAAAAGCAATGATTGTTGATCTAACTATACGCAAAACAACCGCAGTAACAGTAAACGTAATACTGGCGTTTACGATGCTGTTGTGTTCTGTCGCTAATGCGGGTACTCGTGTGCTTGTGCGCTTTGATGAGTCTGGTCACTACGCTCACCGGGTGCATCGTAGTGAGACGACTGAAACGCAAATGGCACTGTCATTGTCGGCGCGCAACGTTTCTGCGCAACCGGCGACCAATAGCGAGATATCAATGCGGTGGTTAGACAGTAACGGCAATCAGTTGGCTGAAACCCGTTTGATTGATCCACGCATCACGCATGCCCCGTTGGAAGCTGGCAGCACTGAGTTCGCCTGGGTTGTTCTTGGGGAGGGGGCGTACCTTGCGTCTGGGCCTAATTCAGCTGTGCAATTAGAGATCATATTGCCGGCCAGAGATACCCCCAATGTGCCTGCAGAGATCTGGGTGCTCGATCTGAACTAGGTCGCTTACGGGTAGTGTGAATCCTTGTCAATCTGCTAGGGATTGATGGCCGTTATGAATTCCTATAGATTACAATGGTTTAAGCCTGTATTATAATGTGATGCAGTCGGCTCCACGGCGAAGAAAAGTGCGTTATTTTGGGCGTTTCTACCCTGATATCCGCTACTATGGACGACAGTGCTCCCGACATGTCTAAAATTGATCCTGACAATAACGATCCATCGTCCATGTTTGACTTTTTACGGGACGATGAATCTCCAAGCAAGAAGAACGCTCCTCCAAAAAAAGAGCGTGGCGAATCCGCCATGCCCATTATTCGAAAGCCTGTACCTGTAGAAGAGAGCGCACGCGCTGACGCTGCAAGACAAGCCAAGGAACGTCTATCAGATTCTTCATCTAGCAACCAATCCAAAGCGAATACCGGAGCGAATACTGGATTAGAGTTTGATTTCTTAGATTCGGATGAACCTGAGAGGAGGCCAAACCCAAAAAAAGGCAATCAAGATAATTGGCAAGATTCACTGGAACGTCCAGTGGCTATGCCATCTCGCAATAAACGCCGCGGTTTATTTTGGGTAATTCCAGTTATAGCCTTGCTGTTAGGCGCCGTGTATTTATTGGGTTATCTAGATAGAGCCGATCCGGGTGAGCTCGCCTCTGACAACCAGAATGACATAATACCGATAGATGTCGTTGCGCCTGTTGACTCCGCAATCGACGCTGCTTCAAACACACAGCCGATGGCAGAGCGGTTTGCGTCAGCGTTACTCGAGCTTCGCACTTTGGTGCAAGCTGGCCAATTCGATGAGGCGCAAATTGTATTGGATAACATGGATCGCACACTCTATGGCTATGGGCAACCAGAATTTGGTGAAATTAGTGAGCAAGTAAAATTGCGAGAGTCAGTAGTAGAGCCATCGTCTGCTGTGAATCCGGCAGAGCTAGAGAAACAGGCGGAGCTAGAGAAGCAGGCGGAGCTAGAGAAGCAGGCAGAGCTAGAGAAGCAGGCAGAGCTAGAGAAGCAGGCAGAGCTAGAGAAGCAGGCAGAGCTAGAGAAGCAGGCAGAGCTAGAGAAGCAGGCAGAGCTAGAGAAGCAGGCAGAGCTAGAGAAGCAGGCAGAGCTAGAGAGGC
>CALJAA010000114.1 GCA_938028465.1 uncultured Granulosicoccaceae bacterium
CGATGGCACCTAAAGCTGCTTCTGTAGCGTAGCCCCGGCCCCAATGCTCTTGAACTAACCGCCAACCAATATCAATCTCTCCAGCGCAGGGATGCCAATCTGCCGGTTGTGAAAAACCGACGAATCCAATGAATTCTCCACCGCCTACAGTCTCAACGGCCCAACACCCCCAGCCCTCTCGCTCAAGCCGACGGGCGTTATCATTAACAAACACATTGGACTCTTCGAGCGTGAAGGCGCGCGGAAAATATCGCATCACAGCGGGATCACTGTTGAGTGCCGCAAGTTGTTGCCGGTCGCTCTCCTTCCACGACCTGAGCAAAAGTCTTTTTGTCCTTAATGCTACGCTCATACAGTTTTACTATGTGTTAGTTTTAGCGACGACTCGTTGCCATCTTTGCGTTAACACGTGTTGAAGGTATTTATTTAGGGCATCTGTGCTAGGGGGTCAACTTGAATGCGTCCAAATTCGCATAGTCATCCACCACTTGAATCGTAACACCTGCTGCCGCAAGCTGCGCAAGCAACTGACGAATCTTGGGCGTGTAATCAGCGTCCACTGTTGATATCATTTTAAACACCAACTCAAGCTGTGGCATTTCTTTAAAGTCACCAGGGGTGTGTACAAATTCTCCACGCTCCCACGCAGCATGACGGTTTGCAGCCAACAAATAATGCTGCCATACCGGCAAGTCAATATGAACAATATGCGTAGCCTCCAAAAGCCGGCACTCAAGCGTATCCATCCGGCCCAGCCCATCAAGTATCCATGTAGGGGATTTGATAATTGCGTTATGAGCTGCGTCATAGTCGGACTCTGAAGCCAGCTGCCAACCTTCTTTCCAAAGGATTTTATCGATCTCGTGATAAGGCAATGAATGACGTTTAGACAACCGTTTCGCAAGCGTGGATTTCCCTCCTCCAGCATTACCGATAACGACAATTCTCACGACTGTTTCATTTCAAGTGAAACAATTGCAATACGAAATACAGCTGTAATTGCTAATTCACTCGTCCGTAGAGACAACGGCCAATACATTAATTTGCCTTTAAGCCGCCCGACGTATGAATTCCATAACCATTGCAGCCGTCCAAGTAAACGAGGCTCCTCCGCAGGGCTCACCTGTCGTTGGATCGTAATACTCAGCAAAACCGCCGGTGTTTATCAATTCCAGACTGGCATTCTCAATCCTTAACGCCATGTCGTTATAGCCTGATTTTCTCAGGCCATCGGTGATCATGTAGTTAATAATTAACCACACCGGTCCTCGCCAATAGCGTTTCGCGTCGTATTTCCCATCTAGAGGGTCGTGGCTTGGCACGAGATAGCGGCACGACTCACCTAGCTTTTCGAGTCTTGCAACCAAAGCATCCCCTCTGTGTTCAGGCAGTGCTACCAATATTGGTAGTAGTCCGCCAACTGATGCACTATCTATTAGTGAACAAGCAGCTCTATCAAAACAAACATATTGACCTAACGAGTCGCTCCACAACTTGTCCAGCGCTGCTAACCCATCGGCTGCTCGCTGCTGATTACGTTTAGCAATGTCAGGCTCGCCCAGCTCGGCTGCAAGCTCAGCTAGATCTGCACAGGAGCGGATGAGTATTGCGTTAAAACCAGGATCAACAATTTGAAACGGCGATGCATCATGTAATACCGAATTATTCCAGTCAAGAGAACGAAAATGCTCAACAAGCCAAATATATCGATCGTACTGCGCCTTGGTAGGACGGTGTGCTGGATCCGCGTGCTGGGTATCGCGCCGTACATAGGGTGCAACCCCTTCTGTGGGCACACGCTCGAATGCTGCATCCCAATCAATTGAGTTGTCGCGTCCAGATTCCCACGGATGGATAAGCGCTACGAGATGTTCATTGGCTGGATCGCGATTGGAATAAAACCATTCATGCCAACGATCTATTCTCGGTAGTAACTCACGAGCTCGTGCGCGTGCTAAATTTTTATCTTTAGCCATGTCGTATAGACGCTTAACAGCAAATCCTGCTACCGGAGGTTGCGTTATACCTGAAGTGGGAACGCTGCGATTCGTGCCCCACACTTCTGGACCAGGGAAGTAACCATCATCAAGCTGATGAAAAACAATGTGAGGAACCATTCCATCCTCCCATTGATGGGCGAACAAGGTATCGACCTCTACCCACGCACGATGTTCGTCAACATAGGATTGTCCGATGGCTGTTAGGCACGAATCCCAATTCCATTGAAAGGGATACAGCCCGTGAGTCGGCACCGTATAAGTGCCTCGGTCATTAATCTTGAGAATTTGGGCCGCTTGATCGAAAATCTCTTGTCTTTTTTGTTCTGTCATAGTCGAAAAGTATCAGCCTTAAAAATCAATATTATGTTTGCTCGGATTGAATCATTACCGTGCACTCGAGTAAATAATCGAAACTCCCTCACCTTTTAAACCGCAAGCTCAGTCTCCGGATCAAACCATCGCACGCGATCTTCCATGGGCTGCAATGACAATATGTCACCGCTACTTATAGAAGAATCACTATCGAGTATCACTCGAAACAGATTATTTTCAATGTTACAGCTAACTAGTAAATGTGAGCCAAGTGGTTCCACTAATGCAACTTTTGCTTTTAACAATCCGTTTTCCTTTGGTGTTAGATCTTCCGGCCGGATAGCAAACTGCAACTCATTCTTGGTGCTTGACGGGCCACTAATTTGAGCTCCGGCAACACTCCAAAGACCATCTTTAATTTTTTTTGCAGGCACAAAATTCATTGGAGGGTTACCGATAAAAGAAGCAACAAAATGAGCAGCTGGATTTCGGTAGACTTCCACTGGTGTGGCTGCTTGAACAATATCCCCACCGTGCATGACAGCTATACGATCAGCCATGCTCATAGCTTCTACTTGATCGTGTGTAACATATACGGTGGTTGTATTACTTTCAGCGAGTATGCCTTTTAACTCAGCACGCATCTCCATTCGCAATAATGCATCTAGGTTCGACAAAGGTTCATCCATCAGTATAACTTCTGGCTCGGTTGCTAAAGCTCGAGCAACAGCGACTCGTTGCCTCTGACCACCGGAGAGCTGCCCTGAGTAGCGTTGCAGCAATTGTTCAATATGCATCATGCTTGCTGTCCGGTTAACTCGCCGGTCCACTTCTGATTGATTCAGTTTGGCCATTCTCAGTCCGAATGCAATGTTTTCATATACAGTTAAATGCGGGAACACGGCATAATTCTGGAAAACCATAGCAATACCCCGATCTTTTGGAGGCAAATGATCAATACGTTTCCCACCAATATGCACTTCCCCTGACGTTGCCGTTTCCAACCCAGCGATAATACGCAATAAAGTGGTTTTGCCACAGCCGGAGGCACCGAGCAAAACAACAAATTCTTGATCGGCAATAGTTAAATCAATGGAGTGCAATGCAACGACTTTACCGAAGCTTTTAGACACTTGTTTAATCTGTATTTCAGCCACAGATATACTCCAAAATGTTTTTGCAGCGAATGTTGTATGTGTGTGTTGTGTTCATTATTTTCAAATCAGGTGCTAACGGTTTGCGATGCCCCACATGGCGAACAAATATTTACGAACAAGGAAGATAAAGATCAGCGCAGGTAGCACCATTACAGCACCACCTGCAAATTTTAGGTGTAGTGGCGCATCATCCAAACTTTGTAGCAAAAAGGCAGGCAAAGTACGATTGTCAATAGTGAGCACTGCTGCGGCAAAGACTTCATTCCAAGACACCACAAACGCAAAAATAGCTGAGGCAGCAATGCCGGGCAATACCAAAGGAAAAATCACTTTAATAAACGCTTGAACACGATTACATCCCAACGTCCAAGCAGCCTCTTCGAGTTCGATAGGAATACCAGAAAATAGTGAATAAGTGATCAACACGGCGAACGGCAAGGCAAGGGTTGTGTGGACAATAGCCAAACCAAAAATCGTATCGTCTAGGCCGACCCTAATGAACATAACAGCCATAGGCAATGCTAACAACGGCAGCGGAAACGCTCGTGTCATTAGCACCAAAATACGAAATGCATTTTTGCCACGAAAATCGAAACGCGACAACGCGTATCCAGCCGGTGCGCCGATTAAAATCGACATAATCATGGTGATAAAGGCAACCTTAATTGAGCTCCAAAGCGCTTTGCCTACACCGTGAAAATACAGAAAAAATTCGACGCTTTCTGTATCGAACGACGGCACTAGCTTTTTAGGGAATGCGGTAACTTCCGACGGGGCAGAGAGCGCGTTGGATAGCAACAAATAAATTGGCACCAGCACCCACAAACACAAAAACAGAACTGAACCATTAAAAGCCCAACGTGCCGCCCGACTCTGACCCACCACCATATTGGGTTGCGTGCTCATATGCTTGCACCTTTGGGCGTGCGCAGGCTCCACATAAAAAATACGGTACTAATGATTGAAATAAGCAGTATTAGCATGGCGAACGCCGCTGCAGTATGGTTGTCCTGAAGAACAAACTGCCGGTTATAGACTTCACCCATCAACACCGGCAAATTGGTTCCGCCAAGGGCTGCGACAACCGCAAACACCTCAAACGCTAGTATCACGCGCAGAATCAACGCGGTTTGTAAACTGGGCTTAAGCAAAGGCAAAGTTACTTTAGTAAATGTTTGCCAGCTATTGGCACCGTAAACTTGTGCGGCCTCATAGTATTCTTTTGGTATCAAGCCCATACCTGCGACCAAGATAACCAGCATTATTGCAGTGGCTCGCCAAATTTCAGCTAACACCACCGCTAAAAATATGGTCCCCTTATCCTGATAGCCCAAGAACGTTATGGGTTCGGCAATCATGCCTGTGCTATACAACAAAGAATTCAAAAAACCGGTTTGCTCGAAAATAGCTAACCAGATTATGCCGGCTGCTAAATCCGATATTCCCAATGGGATCGTCCAGATATAAAGGATAAGGTCACGCCCGCGTTTCATGCTAGAGACGAGGGTTGCCATTAACAAAGATAAAGCGAGCTGAATTGGCACAATCACAAGTGCAAGCACTAACGTGTAAGTCAGCGCCTTCTCAAATTTCCAATGAGATGCCATTTTGTTGATGTATTTTGTCGTCAGCTCTCCTTCATCCGTTGCGAAAGCTTGCCATGCAACCAACGTAAATGGGTAGACAAAAAATACGAGCAGGAAGATTGTCGCCGGCAGCAGCAACATATAGGGCAACATTCGGTTTTGCATGAGCTTAACCCGCTGATTAGGCCGACTATAGAATTGGCAAAAAAAGCCGGTCGGTTGTTTAAATCGACCGGCTGTATTGCACTAGACGAACGGATCGTTCGCGATCACTGTTTACTCGACTGGGCAAGGGCCATCAGACGCTGGATCAGGGCCCCAGCATGGTGCGCCAGCCTCATTCATAACGCTACGTAGCGCTTCGGCTTGCTCATCAAGAACAGCGCGAACATCTTCGCCACCTAAAACGATGCGCTCGAAGGAATCGACATAGACAGCATTGAATTCACCACCGAGCTTACCCAGACCAACAGGCAACAAACCAGGGTTCGCATCTGCAGAACCTGACATTGCAGCAATTGCAGAACCAGAGGTTTGCACAGCTGCCGGCATATCACCCGGTAACTCTGCGTTCACAACAGGAAAGAAGCTGGTTGCACGCAGTGTTTCAATTTGCGTTGAGCTTTTAACCATATAAGCTAGCAACTTTTTCGCGGCGTCCATATCGGGCGCTGTTTTCGGAATACCGATTCCAACAACCACCGGCATGAATCCGCGTCCCGTTGGCCCAGCAGGCGCTGGAAAAGCGATGAAATCATCAGGGCGTTCGTTGAATGCATTTGCCAATCGAGCTGTATGATCGAATGCAACCCAAACCTCTTCTGTCAACAACTGCTCTTGCATAAATGAATAACCGGTTGAACCAGGATTGGTGTACGTCCACAACTCTTTAAACTTATTCCATGCGCCTTCTGCTTCAGCTGAACGGAACTTAGAAACCATTGAATTTGTGTATGAGGGGTAGAGATACCCTTGGAAAAACCGATGCTTTAACCCTTTTGGACCCGCTGGGAAACCAAATTTGGGTGAGCCAGTTTTTTCTGCCATGGTTTTAGACCATTCGATAAGCTGATCGTAGGTTAAGGCATTGATATCGGCACCTGCTGGCAAGTGCTCGAGTGCTTTGCGGTTGGCAGCCATAACATAAGTTGCCTGCATCCAAGGGATGTACTTCTGTTCACTACCGCCGAGCTTACCAAGCTCCATAAACTTTGCATTGACATCGGCATCGCCAAGATCGACATCAGACAGATCGATCATTTGATCGCCGAGGCTGATCAGATCACCGTGCAAACCGCCAATCAAACCAATCTTGCCCTTACCAGCTGCTGCTTCGGCTTGGATTCGAGTAAGCCAAGGGCCTCCATCAGACGATTGAAAATCCACGCCACCTTCAAAACCAGAAAGCACCTTTTCGCGCATGGCTTGAGCTTCTTCGACGGGTTTGGCCTGATTAGCCCAGAAGAGTACCTCTGCGGCCGATGCTGAGCTTACTCCCATAACGCTAGCAGTTGATGCCAACGCTAGTGCCGCAATTGTTTTACGTAATTGGGTCATTAAACATGTCTCCTAAATGGGTATTTATCTAGTTATACGTCACGTTGCTTGTTTACCGCTCTGACTTACTCCGGCAATGTCAACAC
>CALJAA010000115.1 GCA_938028465.1 uncultured Granulosicoccaceae bacterium
ATCACGATTGCTGTTAAAGGTTTAATAGGAAAGTGTGGCTGCACGCGAATGGTTCAAGGCGGATACAACGTAGCGCTAGGTGGCGGCGATACAGTCGAGCGTCACTTTATGGATACTATCGAAGGCGGTAAGTGGTTACCCGATCAAGATATGGCTTGGCGCTTGTGCGAACAAGCCGTGGTGCGTATTCGTGAATTAGAAAATGAAATCGGTTGCTTCTTTGATCGCAACCCTGATGGCTCTTTGCATCAAAAAGCCTTTGCTGGGCAAACGGCTGATCGTACTGTGCACAAAGGCGACTTAACCGGCATTGAAATCATCAATCGCCTAATGGAAAAGGTATTAGCCAGTGGCGTTGAAAAGCTTCAAGAGCATCGCGCAGTCGGGCTTATCCCAACAAAAGAAGGCAATGCCCTGGCCGGTGTACTAATGATTGATATGCGCACGGGTAAGTTTAGATTGGTACGTGCTAAAACGGTGATGATGGGTACCGGTGGTGGCCCTTCAATGTATAAGTACCACACACCCAGTGGTGATAAGACAATGGACGGATTAGCTATGGCCATGCGAGTGGGCTTGCCATTGCGTGATATGGAGATGGTGCAGTTTCATCCAACGGGTTTGTTGGCAGGCGCTCACACGCGCATGACGGGGACGGTGCTGGAAGAGGGCTTACGCGGTGCAGGAGGCCAGCTCATTAATCATGCTAATCAGCGTTTCATGTTTGACTACGATGAAAAAGGTGAACGTGCTACACGCGATATGGTGAGCCGCGGTATTTATTCAGAGATGCGTAAGAATAATAATCCTGAACAAGAAGGCGTATTTATTTCGATGTCGCACCTGGGGCCAGAGTGGGTTGCTAAAAAATTTCCGGGCATGGTTAAGCGTTGCGCTGATAGCGGTTTTGACTTGGCCGCTGATAAAGTTGAAGTAGTGCCTACTGCGCATTACTTTATGGGTGGCGTTAAGGTCGACATCGATACACGTACTGCGATGGAAGGCTTGTATGTGGCGGGAGAGGATGCCGGTGGTGCGCATGGGTCTAATCGCTTAGGTGGTAATGGCGTGGCTAATTCAACGGTGTATGGTGGTATTGCTGGCGACACGATGGGTAAGGATATTCTGGATATGCCTACGCTGCGCGAACCTGATGAAGCCGTATTGATTGCAGAATTAGATAGGGCTTTGCATCCGCTTAGTAAAAAACCAGAACTGGTATTGCCGCTACGCCAACGACTACAAGATGTGATGTGGGATGAAGTTGGGGTGATGCGTAATGCCTATGGTATGCAACGCGGTTTAGACGGGATTGCCAGCGTATCTAACGAACTAATGGAGGTGGGCGTGGCATCCGATAACTTAGCGTTTAATCTCACTTGGCACGATTGGTTAAACCTGCGCTCGCTATGTGATATCTCCGAAGTGATAACCAAAGCCGGCCTTGCACGTGAGAATTCACGCGGTGCGCATTATCGTGATGACTTTCCTAGCGCTGGCCACATGAAAGACAGCGAATACACCGTAGCCCAGATGGATGGGGATAAAATCAAAGTGACTCGCGAACCTGTGCAATTTACTATTGTGAGCCCGGGGCAAACCATCCTGCCTGAATCCGAACCCGAAACATTGGTAGCAACACCATGATCAATATCGATCTTATCCAAAAAACCGCCGAGGACTTAATGCAAAAGGCGGCCATTGAGATTCCTGATGATTACCTTGGGGGACTAAAAAAAGCAGCCAAAGATGAAACAAACGAGCTGCCTTCATTTGTATTGAACGTCATGCTGGATAACTACGAAGCGGCTAAAGAGGATCGCTGTGCTATGTGTGGCGATACCGGTGTACCACGTTGGTTTGTCAAGTTAGGTAATGAGGCGACGGTTGAAGGAGGCATGTTTGCTTTAGAAAAGGCTTTGCGTAGTGCAACAGCAAAAGCCACTAACGGCGTGCCACTTAGGCCGAACCGAGTGCACCCCTTGTGGCGTACGGATCACAACAATAACGTCGGTATTGGGGCACCAGAAATTGAATATGGTTTTGAACCAGAAGGCGAATGGATTGATTTAATCACGGTGCATAAAGGTGGGTTGTTTGGTACGGATTATCGAATGTTGTTTCCATCAGATGGTATTCAGGGCATCAAGCGTTTTTATCTTGATAGCTTAATGGCGTTCGGTAAACGTGGCTTGGCGTGTCAGCCTGCGATCATCGGTATTGGTTTAGGTGGTTCTAAGGATGCTTGCATGACCCTTGGTAAGCGCGCCTCAACATTGCGCACGGTTGGTAGCCGTAATTCTGATCCAAAAATTGCTGAGATGGAGGACGAATTTAAAGAGCTGGGTAATTCGATTGGCATGGGTGCGATGGGTTTTGTGGGTAAGAACATGGTGGTGGATTGCAATATAGAAGTTGGCTATTGCCACACCGGTGGTTTGCCGATGTCGGTACATGCATTTTGTTTATCCTCTCGGCGTGCCGTTGCTCGTATCTTTCCTGATGGCCGAGTAGAGCATCGCACGGACCCAGATTGGTTTACCCCATATCAACGCCGTGAAACGATCGAGTGGGAAGGCGTTAAGGAGCTTGCCCATGAGCCTTCGTGAAGTTAGATTATCAACCACGCCCACAAGCGAAGCCATAAGCGAGCTACGCCTTGGCGATATTGTTTATCTCGATGGCTTGATGTACACAGCGCGCGAAGGCGTGTATATGCGTGCTCTTGAAGACAAGGCAAACATTCCAATGGATCTGCCGAGCCAGTCAGCGGCAAACTTTCATTGTTCACCCGCGGCTCGTATTAATCCGGATGGGTCGTTTGAAATGGGTGCGGTTACGGCTACGGCTTCATTCCGGTTTAGGAAGTGGCTGCCTGAGTGGTTTGAAAAAACTGGCGCTAAGATTGTTGTTGGTAAGGGCGGCATGACATCCGAAGATTACAAAGGCTACTTTGTACCAAACGGCGCAATTTATTTATCCACAGTGGGTTACGGTACGGGTGCCTTGTTAGGGCGTGGTATTGAAAACGTTGAAGCGGTGCATTGGAACGATGAGCTAGGCTTAGCGCAAGCCATGTGGGTGATCAAGTGCAACAAGATGGGGCCGTTTATAGTGGCATCCGATTTAAATGGCGATTGTTTGTTTGAACGTGAAAATGCCAAGATCGCTGAGAATATCGATAAGGCGTACGAAGGGACTAAGCCTGCTGTGTTGAAACGCTATGGCGAAACGGATGATCGTTCGGACGAGTTGATCTAGCGCTACCCAGGTTTTAGCTCTCCAGTACGGGTTGGCGGTGTTTTAATGGCTCCTTTCACATTTAAGCTAATAAGCTTCATAATCAGCTTAGAGAAGAAGCAGGGATAAACGCAGTGGCTAGCACGCACGACATCATTATTGATACCGATCCAGGGCAAGATGATGCGATTGCTATACTATTAGCACTGGCAAGCACTGAACTTAATGTGCTTGGTATTACTGCGGTTGCCGGTAACGTGCCTCTCGAACTTACACACAGCAACATTCGTAAAGTATGTGAGCTGGCCGGTAGTCCTGATATCAAAGTGTATGCCGGTGCCGATAAGCCGATGAAGCGTACCTTGTTTACGGCAGAGTACGTACATGGAGAGACGGGTTTAAATGGAGCGCAATTGCCCGAACCCACCATGCCATTGCAAGAGCAACACGCGGTTGATTTCATTATCGAAACGATTCTTTCTCGGCCCGATCAATCCGTTACGTTGTGCACGCTTGGGCCACTAACCAATATCGGGTTAGCTCTAGCCAAAGCACCAGAAATTGCACCTCGCTTAAAAAACATTGTAATAATGGGAGGCGGCTTGTTTGAAGGCGGAAACGTCACGCCCACGGCTGAATTCAATATCTACGTCGATCCAGATGCGGCTAAGTTGGTGTTTGACGCCGGCATTCCGATAGTGGTGATGCCGCTAGACGTCACCCATAAAGCACTCACTACCACAGCACGAATCGATGCGTTTCGATCGTTGGGTACAAAGGTAGGAAAAGCCGTTGCTGAGTGGTTGGATTTTTTTGAACGGTTCGACGAGGAAAAATACGGTACCGATGGCGGGCCATTACACGACCCAAACGTGATCGCGTATCTTTTGAAGCCGGAGCTTTACGCCGGGCGCCATATCAATGTAGTAATCGAGACTCAATCAGATTTAACGGTGGGTACTACAGTCGCTGATTATTGGCATGTGACTGATAGAGCGAAAAATGCGGTGTGGATAACCGATGTTGATGATGATGCTTTTTACCAATTGATATTAGAACGCCTTGAGGTGTTTAAATAAAATGGCTAGCCCAGCGACCAACATTCAGGCATATAGTTCTAAAATGGTGAACCATGACAGCATAACGCTTAAATCCGTATCCCAATTTATGACATAGTGACGTCATGCGATCCTTATTTCCTATACAAGGCGTCTATAGATGATTAGCCAAAAGTTAAACGATACTCTAACCCTAACAGGCCCCAACACTGATGCCGGTAAGGTGATGCGCCATTATTGGCAGCCTGCTGCATTAACAGATGAGCTTGCTGGTAACCGCCCGGTAGTACCAGTAAAGCTATTGGGGGAAGATCTAGTCTTGTTTCGCGATAGTGATGGAGAGTTGGGTTTGATCGGGCGTGCTTGCCCGCATCGTGGCGCAGATCTGTGTTTTGGTCGATTAGAAGATAATGGATTGCGCTGCCCATTTCATGGCTGGCATTTTAACCGTGACGGCCAATGCGTTGAGCAACCTGGAGAGCCAGAGGGGTCGACGATGCACGAGAAGATAAAAAACGTTTCTTATCCTGTTATCGAAAAAAACGGCATTGTGTTCGCGTATATGGGGCCAGGTGAGCCACCGGCGTTTCCAAATTTTGATTGTTTTCGTGCACCGCAAAGTCATGTATTCGCGTTTAAGGGTTTATGGGAATGCAATTGGTTGCAGGCAATGGAGGTGGGGATTGATCCAGCTCACGCCTCTTTCTTACATCGCTTCTTAGAAGATGAAGACACAAAAGACAGTTATGGTAAACAATTTCGTGACAAGGCTGCTGATACCAATATACCCATGACTAAATTGCTACGCGATTACCCGCGCCCAGATATTTCAGTTGAACAGATGGAGTATGGGATGCGGATCGTGGCGCTACGCCATATGGAACACGATAAAACGCACGTACGAATCACCAATCAAATTTTCCCAGGCGCGATTTCAATACCGATGAGCCGAGAAATGATCATTACACAGTGGCATGTGCCGGTTGATGATGAAACGTGCTATTGGTATTCGATGTTTACCAGTTTCGGCAAGCCTGTAGATAAAGCGCTTATGCGTGAGCAACGTTTAAAAGAACACACCTTGCCCGATTACGCACCGATTAAAAACAAGCGCAATGGCTATGGCTTTGATCCAGAAGAACAAGCGCGTGAAACCTATACAGGCATGGGGCTTGATATTAATGTGCACGACCAATGGGCTGTTGAAAGCCCGGGCCGAATTTTTGATCGCACTAAAGAACATCTGGGTAAAACTGATGTGGCGATCTCTAAGTATCGTCGAATCCTGCGCGCAGCCATTGCCAGTGTGCAAGCCGGTAACACTGATGAATTGCCTATGCTTAATGGGGTAGATGCAACTGAGGTTTTTGGCCCGATCTCTAACGACACCATCGGTGATAAGGCAACTTGGCAACAAGCGTTTGAGCAAAGTGATCGGGAACGGCGTGCAGGTTGTACCGACTGGGATGCCACGGTAAAGAATTGAGTGAATCGTAAGCAATGCCAACGCAGAAGAGCTGAGTGATAAGTTGTGTCTAATAATAAAATGAACGTCGCCACAGGTGCCCTAGCGCAAGCCGGCTTGCTGAGTACAGAAGCCATTGAGAAAGCGGCGGAGTTACTACAGGAAGTTACTAACAATAATATCGAAACCGTTCGCGTCTTGTTTGCTGATCAGCACGGCATCTTGCGCGGTAAAACGGTTGTGGCCAGTGCGCTTGAATCGGTATTGGCAAACGGTTTGGCTGCACCTAATACCTTGCTACTAAAAGATACGGCACACAAAACGGTATTTCCAGTTTGGTCTGCAGACCCTGGTGTAGCAGGTGGGATGTCTGGCGCTGGGGATTTACTCATGGTGCCGGATCCAGATACCTTTCGTATCTTACCGTGGTCACCGCATTCGGCGTGGATCTTTTGCGATGCGCGGTATAAGTCGGGTGGCGTGATTCCGTACTCACCGCGTGACGTGCTTAAAACAGCCATAACCAAACTAGCGGATAAAAAAATGGCGTTGGTGGTTGGTTTGGAAGTTGAGTTTCATGTTTACCGCTGTGAGGATCCAAAACTTGCGCATGCTGATGCCACCATGCCTGGCACGCCAGTTAAAACACAGAATCTCTCGCAGGGCTATCAATTCCTAACCGAAGCGCACTATGCAACGCTTGAACCCGTTATGGATAATTTGCGTCGTCATTGTCAGGCGCTGGGTTTGCCTATTAGGTCGATGGAAGTTGAGATGGGCCCCAGCCAATTCGAGTTTACGTTTGATCCTGCTGACCCGCTAACACATGCCGATAACATGATCATGTTTCGCGCAATGGTTAAAGAGGTGTGTGCGCAGCAGGGTTTACATGCCACCTTTATGTGTAAGCCGAACATTGAAAATGCTTGCGCAAGTGGCTGGCATTTGCATCAATCTGTTACCCATATTGAGACGGGTGAAAACCTAATGGTGCCTGATGCGACGGGTACGCTAAGCGATGTTGCCTCAGGATGGATCGCAGGGTTGCTCGCACATGGCGAAGAAAGCTGCTTACTCACAACGCCAACCGTAAACGGGTACAAACGTTATCAGCCTCATCAGCTTGCTCCCGATAGAATCCAGTGGGGGCGTGATAACCGAGGAGCAATGATACGCGCACTAATGGCACCAGGGGATTTAGCATCGCGAATTGAAAACCGGGTAGCGGAAACAACGGCTAACCCTTACTACTTTTTTGCAAGCCAGATATTATCAGGGCTTGACGGTATCAATAGCAGTTTAGCTTTGCCTGATGCCGTAGAGACACCCTATGACAGTGCTGCCTGTAGGCTACCGGGTAGCTTGCTGAGTGCTATACAAGGTTTTCATGAATCCGAATTTTATCGAGAAAACTTGGGCGAAGAATTTGTGGAATACCTAGTGCAAATAAAGCAGGCTGAGTGGGATCGGTATCACCGAACGGTGTCGGAATGGGAGCAGGCTGAGTATTTTGGCTTGTATTAATGCAGCGTTAAACACGTTACAGACAATAAATAGACAACGATAATGAGTGAGCTGGCATTTGATCTCTTAATAATGATATGTTGTCCAACATGACGATTTACCATGCACTAATTATCGGTATAGCGTTGCTCACCGGCTGCAGCGGATCTAACCCTGACCCAGCTCCACTGGAAAAAAACATATACGCTAATGGCTTCCGACTGAGTAAAGCGACAAACACGTTTGGTAGCAGAGTAATAGTTCGTAACTACGAATACAATTTTTCCAACAACGAAATATTAATCAAAAAATCAACCGTAGGCGAAGACGATGCACCCGACATATCCAAACAAAATATAGATAGATCAGGACGACTGGTTGGCGGCAGTTTTTATTTTGAGCCCACAGGCCCCATAGGTGGATTCACATCAGAATACGATTTTCTCTACGATGAAGAAGGCAGAGTCATCGAATATAGCAATTCGCCAGATAACGTCTCTACGTTTAATTATGTAGATGGGTTGTTGGATAATG
>CALJAA010000116.1 GCA_938028465.1 uncultured Granulosicoccaceae bacterium
ATTGCATCCACACCAACGGCTTTAAGTTGTTGGGCATCTTCAACATTAAGCACACCTTTTACGACCAGGTTACCTTGCCACTGCTCTCTAATACTTTTTAGATGATCCCAAGTTGCACCGGCACGTGATGCGGTGCGATCAAAACTACCGTGCTCCCCACCAAAGTTTGCCATATCGGGTTTACCGTAAATCAGACTCGATATAGACCAACGCGGATGCAGCGCAAAGTCAGCGAATTGAGACACGCCAATTTTAAACGGCATTTTAAAACCCCGGCGAAGTTCTCGTGGCCTACGTCCAACCTCTGGTACATCTAAGGTAACCACCAGCGTGCGATAGCCAGCGGCTTTGGATCTCTCGATTAACGATGTAACCGATGACCCATCACCGCTGTAATACAGTTGAAACCAAGCATGGCCTTGCGCGACTTCAATAATTTTTTCAAGCGAGGTAGATGAAACGGTCGATACACCCAGCGGGCATTGATTTTTAGCGGCTAATCTCGCCAACATTAAATCAGCACCTGGCGTTGATAGGTTGCACATTCCCATTGGGCTTATGCCCATCGGGCAATTAGCCTTATGATCAAACACATCAACCGAGAGATCTCGGTGCGACACATCCCTTAGTATTCTAGGGTTTAGTCGAATAGCCTGAATCTCTGACCGGCCTAATGCTTCACCACCACCTTCACCTGCAGCACCATCGATATAATCAAACACCATCCAAGGTAGGCGCTTGCGTGCCAAACGCCTAGCATCGGTACTTGAATGGATTTTATCTTGTGCTGCCATACCGGGTAGTTTACGCCGAAACAGTTTCCATAAATCGATGACGAATCACAACTGGGTCTAAAGTGATCACAGGAACCGGGATATTGCCTGATTCGCACTTACTTACAATGATAGTCATCTGATTTCCCGCTAGTGCTTTTTCAAGCTCGGCCTTTGTCTCTTCCGCTGAGCATTCGACCACATTCTCACAACCGCAGGCAATGGCTACTTTCGTTAGTGATGTCTTTTTGCCAGCGTAGGTTGGTTGATCGCCGGTTGAACCATAACTACCGTTGTCAACGATTAGCAGAATGAAGTTATCCGCTACATTGTTGGCGATAGTAGGCAAGGTACCAAAATTGGTTAGCACTGAGCCATCACCATCGATCGCTATAACTTTTTTGTCTTGTGCTAACGCCAACCCTAAACCAATTGAAGATGACAAACCCATCGTACCAAGCATGTAAAAGGTGCTGGGTTGATCGTCAATCATGTGAAGTTCTTGGCTCGGCAGGCCAATGTTACAAATCACAAGCTGGTCAGAAATGACTGGTGCGATATCTTTTAGTATGTCAGAACGAATCATATTAGTACCCCTTCCAGAATGAAGCATCAGTGAGAATGGCGACAGGTTTATTACACATAAAGGTGTACTTTAATATTTTGTCAAATTCCTCTACGTCATCTTCCTTATGAAAATGATACGTTGGCACATTAAGCTGCGCTAACAAGGCTTTAGTATGTACGGCCATCTCAACTTGGCAAGCGACTGGCTCGCCCAGCTCACCGCGATAGCTAATTAGCATTGGTAGCGGCAATCGGTAAAATTGCGTCAGCGTTGCTAGAGTATTAATGGTTACGCCAATGGCGGTATTTTGCATGATGATGGCAGAACGTTTGCCACCCATAAATGCACCTGCACATAAGCCCATACCTTCGTCTTCTTTGTTTGAGGGCACATGTTGAATTGTACTACTGGCATCAATGGCATCAATAACACCAGCCAACTGCTTACACGGAACGGTAGTGACAAACTGAACATCGTTTGCAACCAAGTCCGATACGATCTTTTCATTAACTGACACGTTGTTCTCCATCTATTGTTTAGTCGGTAACGGTCTAACAATCAGGCCAAAAAGCCCGACACCGCACGGGCTTACAGGTGTTGCCGTGCGGGTTTGGTTTTGAGTGTTAGGAAACGCTTTACTCAGGGGTTAATTCAAACGTTTCATCTGGGAAGTATTTTGCAAGCCGCACATCGGCACTGCGAGCATGGCCTTCCATGCCTTCAAGACGTGAGATACGGGCAGTCGATATTGCAATATCTTTTGAGCCTTCGCGGGTGGCTTCTTGCCAAGTAACAATCTTCATATATTTGTGTACAGACAAACCGCCAGTGTACTTAGCAGAACGAGACGTTGGTAGCACATGATTAGTGCCCGATGCTTTATCGCCATAGGAGACGGTGGTCTCTTCTCCTAAGAACAGAGAACCGTAGCACTTGAGCCTATCAAGCCACCATGGGTTGTCGCTACATTGTACTGTTAAGTGCTCTGGTGCGTATTCGTCTGACGTTGCTGCCATCTCTTCACGTGAATCACAAACAATAACTTCAGCAAAATCACGCCATGCGGCTTCTGCATTTTTACCATTAAGGTCAGGTAAATCTGCAATTAAGCCAGGTACCATTTCGATAACTTTTTCAGCAAGCTCAGTGTTGTCTGTTACTAACCAAACGGGTGAGTTATAGCCATGCTCTGCTTGGCTTACCAAGTCAGTTGCAACGATGTGCGCATCAGCGTCGGCATCGGCCAGTATCAAGCTATCGGTAGGGCCTGCGATCATATCGATCCCTACCGTGCCATATAAAATACGCTTAGCTTCTGCAACAAACTGATTACCAGGGCCAACTAAAATATCCGCTGTTGGTAAACCAAATAAGCCGTATGTCATCGCAGCGACTGCCTGCACACCACCCATTGCCATGATTTTATCAGCGCCACAAAGCGTGGCTGCATAGACGATAGCCGGTGCTACGCCTTCATTGGGGCGCGGTGGCGAACAAGCAACAATGTGCTCACAGCCCGCTACCTTAGCCGTTGTTACTGTCATGATCGCGCTGGCAATATGACTGTAGCGACCGCCGGGCACATAGCAACCCACTGCTTGGCAAGGGATGCACTTTTGACCCAAGGTAAAACCCGGTACCACTTCAAGCTGCACATCGGTCATGGTTTGTTTTTGCACTTCAGCAAAACGCTTTACGTTGTCATGTGCAAAGGCTATATCGTCTTTCATCCGCTGCGGAACAGCATCACAAGCGGCTTTGATTTCTTCTTCTGTTAGTAATACGTTGCCGTCATAGTTATCAAATTTTGCTGCGTACTCCATTGCTACGGAATCACCGCCCGCTTTTATGTCATCCAGTATTTTTTTAACAGTCTCACTAACATCGGTTGCGTCAGTGGTAGCGGTTTTAACAGCCTTTTTGAGATATTTACGAGCCATGATGAATGCCTGAATGTTGTGTAATAGATAACAGTGCGAATACCCACGAGCAGCATGACAAAAAACCGAAATAAAACTCTTGGATCAATCTTGCGTCATGTTGCGCCCGTGAAGCGCCGCTTTTGAGCTCATAAACCCGTGCCTGAGCCATTGTTGAAGAATGATTCGCCTCATTCTCAAAGAGCCCCCATTCTATGCTTTAAATATGTCGAATGCAAGCGCTTACATCAGTACACTGACTATAGCGGAGGAAACCAGACTGATTGGCTCACACGCACCTTTTCCTAGCCAGCAGAACGGTATGTTGTTAAGCCATGAATAGAACAGACAAACCCACCCTCGAAGACGTCGCTAAGCTTGCAAAAGTGTCGACCGCTACCATATCGCGCTCTATTAATGAACCAGATAAGGTCGCGAGCGCTACCCGTGAGAGAATCCAATCGGCCATAACCCAACTCGCTTACACGCCAAATTTTGGCGCGAAGATACTGGCGTCCAATAAAAGCAATACCGTCGGTGCGATCATCCCCACTATGGCCAACGCGATGTTTGCAAGCGGCCTACACGCATTTCAACAAGAATTGGCGACCAATGGTGTGCTGTTGCTAGTGGCAAGTTCAGGCTATGACCCTGAAGCTGAATTCGAACAAATACAATCACTGCTATCTCATGGCGCGGATGGTTTGCTCTTAATAGGCACCGAGCGGCCCGCCACTACGCTTGAATTTTTAGAGATGCGAAAAATTCCGTACGTTATCTCATGGTGCTATCAAGCCGAGTCAGAAAAACTCTATGCAGGGTTTGATAACAAGCAATCCGCTTATGCAATTGCTAAAGCGGTGTTAGAAATTGGTCACCGCCGCATAGGCATGATCGCTGGTATTGCCAAAGGCAATGATCGAGCAACAAACCGAACAGCAGGCGTTACCCAGGCGATCGATGATTTTGGTGATGGCGCTAAGCTAACGCGCGTAGTTGAAACAACTTACTCGCTAGAAGACGGCGCAAAAGCGTTTGATGAATTAATGACTGATACCGAAAAACCCACCGCTGTGGTTTGCGGTAATGACGTTATCGCAGCCGGTGCTTTAAATCGAGCTAAAGCTTTAGGTATGAAAATACCTGAAGATATATCCATTACCGGTTTCGATGATATTAGCTTAGCAACCGCTGTTGACCCACAACTGACTACGGTGCGAGTACCACAGGATCAAATGGGTAAATCCGCTGCTCGCCTGCTGCTGGATTATGTCGGCAACCGGCAGCAACCTCGAAGCATTCAATTTGAAACTGAGGTTATTATGCGTGATTCACTTGGCCCACCAAAAAACTAACAAACTGCCCCAATATGCTGGGGCAGTTTTCAGTACATAGTACTTAAGCAGCCGACGACCTAGGCTTTCGATTACCGTTCGGCTTCTTCCTTCGCGGAGGATTCATTCCGTCGCTATTGCCTTTAGCCTGCCCTTGCCCACTTCGCGGATTACGTCCAGACGGCTTACGTGCAGCAGTTTTCTTTTTGCTGTTACCACTGCTATTACCGTTGCTACCACCAGCTCGCTTTTTACCGTTCGACCGACCAGGGCGTTGCTTACGCGGTTCAGCTGGTGAAGGCTTATCAGTGTGCCCGGTATGACCTTCAACTTCGACGATCTCAATAGGTTGTTTGATGAGCTTTTCGATAGAGCTAAGCAGTTTAACTTCATCGACACTAACTAACGATACAGCCTGGCCATTACTACCGGCACGGCCTGTTCTACCGATGCGGTGAACATAATCTTCAGCTACCAACGGCAAATCAAAATTAACCACTTGTGGCAACAAATGAATATCAATACCTCGAGCGGCAATATCCGTTGCACACAACACGCGAACCTTGCCTGTCTTGAAGTTATTTAACGCTTTCGTTCGAGCAGTCTGGCTCTTGTTGCCATGAAACGCTTCAGAGCGAATACCGTCATCATTTAGCTGCTCAACCAATCGATTAGCGCCATGCTTGGTGCGGGTAAATACTAAAACCTGATCCCACTTGTTAGATGTAATTAAATGAGACAACAAGGCACGCTTGCCGCCTTTATTAACCAGATGTGCACTTTGCTTAACAAGCTCTGTGGTGACGTTGGTTTTAGCAACCGAGACTTCCGCTGGATTCTTTAAAAGCGTTTTTGCCAATGAGCGAATCTGCGTAGAGAATGTGGCAGAGAACATCAATGTTTGCCGCTCTTTAGCAGCCATGGCTGATATTTTTTTCACATCATGGATAAAGCCCATATCGAGCATGCGGTCCGCCTCATCTAACACGAGTATTTGTACGTGTGATAAATCAATATGGCGCCGGTTAACTAGGTCGATCAAACGACCCGGTGTTGCGATGACGATATCAATCGACTTCTTAAGTGATCGAATCTGCTTTTCAATGTTAACGCCGCCAAATACAACCATGGATCGGATCGGCACGTGCTTACCGTACACCTGTACAGATGCTCCAATTTGTGCGGCCAACTCACGTGTGGGCGACAGGATCAAACACGTTGGCTTACCGACCTTAGGCTTAGCCGTACGGTTTTCAAATAGATGATGCAAAATCGGCAGTGTAAAGCCTGCCGTTTTACCCGTACCGGTTTGAGCCGCAGCGAGGATATCTCGCCCTTCGAGTACAACCGGTATCGATTTTTCTTGTATGGGTGTGGGCTGGGTATAGCCAGACTCGTCAATTGCTTGTAACAATGGCGCGGATAAACCCAGAGAATCAAACCCTGATGTTGATTGAGACAATTCGTGAAACTCCAATGCATCCCGATGATGCTAAAGAGCACTCAAGATGTCTGATAATAAAAAAGTGAAATTAGCGCTCGGATAGCGAGCACCAGCTACTCAGTAATTAGTCAGGAACATAGGTCGATAAATAGGCAACTGACTATTAATGATTACTAAGAGCTTTGGTGACTGGGACGAAGCCGTATGAGCCCTGCGAAGCAGGACGCGACATCATTGGAGCGCTTAGGGCGCAAATTATACGCCCTAAGCATGGCTAGCTGTTGCATTCGAATGCGAAGAGGATCCCGCCTCTGGCATTAAAATCGTTGATAAACGAGCTTTATGACAACAATATGCCACCATCTACGTCAAGCGTGGTGCCGGTAACAAAATCGTTTTGAACCAAGAAAATGATCCCTTTGGCGCATTCGTCCGCCGTACCAGGCCTAGGGATCAGGTTATTACCCGTCAACCGCTCGTAATGAGCAGCGCGCTCATCACCCGTTAGCGCCACCATTGGCGTATCAATTAAACCGGGTGACATAACGTTAATACGCTTTGGTGTTATCTCCTTAGCGACAGCTCGTACCATGGCCTCCACCGCACCACCTACTGATGATAAAGCTACTTGGCCCTTGCCACACTTACGCGCAGGAGAACCACTAACCAAGACAATTGCTCCATCAGTCGCTAAATGTGCTTCTCCGTGCCGCACAACATTAGCGTAACCCCAGAGCTTATCGAACGAGCTTTGGTAACCACCCATATCCATCTCGCAAAACGGGCCAATAGCCCGGCTACCACCAGTTGCAGCACTAATCAATATATCGAATGGCCCTTGTTCGCTAAAGAGCTTCTGCAAGGCATCTTGATCACGCACGTCGCATTGGATAAAGGTTGCGCCCGCTGGTAATGCATCGGCTTTGGCTGCATCCCGGCCCATCGCAACCACGGTTGCGCCAAGCTCCATCAATTGCTCCACAGTGGCCAGACCAATACCCGAAGTGCCTCCGAAAACTAGTGCTTTTTTACCCTTGATATCCATTGATCGTTTCCTGTGGTTAGTTGGTTAAATGACAACAATGCCGCATTATAAATTGGATTCTAACAAGCAATACGGCGCTTTATAGATTTCTCGAAATATCATCGCATACAAAGCCTCTGTCATTGCCACTGCTGCCGGCCATCATTTGTAGATAAATCTGACGTAATGCCTGATATTTGGCAACATGTGGCTAAGCCATTACCACGTAGCGTTAATCATGAGCGACAACTCTTCTCCAGCTTCTGGCCCACTAGACGGCATTCGAGTACTCGATTTATCCCGAATACTGGCGGGCCCTACTTGCACTCAATTGCTCGGTGACTATGGCGCCGACATCATAAAAGTTGAAAAGCCTGGCTTAGGCGATGACACCCGTTCTTGGGGCCCACCGTACGTAACAGGAAAAGATGGAGAACCAACAGCAGAGAGTGCTTACTACTTATCGTCAAATCGCAACAAGCGTTCTATCGCAATTGATTTAACATCAGAGGAAGGCGCTAAAACGATTCTAGAACTAGCCGGCAAATGCGACATTGTTGTTGAGAACTTTAAAACTGGTGGCTTAAAAAAATACGGGCTTGATCATGAAAGCATGCTTGCTAAATATCCGAAACTTGTTTATTGCTCAATAACAGGCTTTGGCCAAACAGGTCCTAACTCACACAAGCCCGGTTACGATTTGTTAGCGCAAGCCTATGGCGGCATCATGAGCCTGACCGGTGAGAAAAATGGCGAGCCTATGAAAGTTGGCGTAGCGATAGCTGATGTTGTTTGTGGTTTATATGCCAGCACCGCTATTCTTGCAGCGCTGCACAGCCGTGACCAAACCGGTATTGGGCAACATATCGATATTGGATTAGTGGATACACAAGTGGCGTGGTTGATTAATGCCGGCACTAATTATTTAGCCTCAGGCAAACCAACACAGCGCTTAGGCAACGAACATCCCAACATTGTTCCTTATCAAGTATTTGAAGCAGCTGACGGCCACGTGGTGGTGGCTGCCGGTAACGATACACAATACCAACGACTCTGTGCAGGCTTAGATAGGGAGGACTTAGCGCAACATCCTGACTACATCACTAACGGCCTTCGAGTGGCTAACCGTGAAACATTAGTGCCCATACTCACAAGCGAAACTAAAAAACACAGCAAAGTAAAATTAGAAGAGATGCTTGAACAACAGGGCGTGCCCGGCGGACCGATTAACACCATCCCCGATGTTCTAGCATCTGATCAAGTCAAAGCTCGCGATATGCAAATTTCAATGGACGATGCTCATGCGCAATCTGGCAAGGTTGAATTGATTGGCAACCCGATTAAGTTCAGTAAAACGCCAGTTAGCTATCGCCGTTCACCTCCTGCTTGCGGTGAACATACCGATGAAATCCTGAGTGAGCTGTTAGGCAAGTAGGCGTTGGTATGTTTTCTCGGCTCGAAACACCGAAAACCAATCGATGTGAACGCTGCAGAATGCATTATCCAATAAAACGGTTTACACAATGCCCTCGTTGTAGTGATTTGGACGATACCGGATTGGCCAGACTACTTAGAAGGCGCAAACTAGCCTCAAATAAAAATGCAAAGCTTGGACGAAAAATGCTTATTGGCGCTGCTGTGTTGTGTTTTGCGGCAATCATAATTATTGGCTTATAGCTACTAAGCGAAATGTTGCATCACATGTAAGAACTTAGCCACCTCTTCTTTCGTGTTGTAGTGGCAGGTCGATACGCGCACGCAGCTCTCTTGCCCTAACGGGGTAAGAATATTATTAGAGTAGTAATCAGCCTTGCGCAAATGTGTGCGAACACCGTGATTGTTTAGGTGCTTAACAATATCTGTTGAATCTACGCCATCAATCCAGAAACCTACCAGGCCTTCTCGTGCAGGATTATCTAGCCCGCCAATGATATTCATGCCTTTTATTTTAGCCAAACCGATTAAATTGCCGGTACCATTTATCATTGCATCAGTTAGCGATTTTTCTTGTGTTGCAATAGCTTGGCCTGCTGCCTTAAAGCGTGCTTGACGATCACCATTAGGGTCTAATTCTCCACCCAACCAATCAAAGTACTCGACCACATCGCTCATCGTTGCGTAGCTACCCGTATCTCGAGTACCCAACTCCCATTTAAACTCAGGGCCGTCTAGTAAACTATCGTGAGGAACTGCAGCCAAACGATCTGAAATCCAAGCGACACCATAGCCGTGCCTTGAGAACACTTTATAGGGGGAGATGACGTAACCATCAACACCGTAGCTGCTTAAGTCTATGGAGCCATGCGCGGCATGTTGAATACCATCAACGATGATAAGACAATCTGGTGCTACCTTACGGATCTCCGCTGCAATGGCTGCCAGCTCAACTCCCATGCCTGTTACTGGCGACGTATGTAGAATTGTGGCAACAACCGTATCTTTCGTAATCGCTTTTGCGTAAGCCGCCGGCGTAATACTACCTGTCGCATCATCATGCTCGATTAATACATGGGTTTGATTAGCAATCTTCGACCATCTTGCGCAGGCACTACGAGTGGCGGGATGTTCGAGTGTACTGCCCAAGACAACTCCGTTAGCTGCGGTGCCTAAGCACGCATTAGAGATTAATCGAAACAACAGCTCCGTACCACTTTCGCCAACAAAGAACTGCCCACCTGGCGCGTTCATAAATTCTGCCATATCGGCTTTCGCTTTATCGATGACGCGAACTAACTCAAGTGATGCAGGGTTATCTCTACCTTGGTTGTCAGGGATAGCCGCGTACTGCATGGAAGTATCGACCGCAGACTTTAAGGTAAGCGCACCGCCGGCGTTTTCAAAAAACACTCGCTCACCTTGAACTGGGCAGGTATCAACCTGTGCAAACCTATCTCGCACTTTACTTAGCAATTCAGTATTTAATTCGGCCACGTTAACCCTTTAAAAAATGATTAGTTAATGTTGGTCTTCAACATCACACAGTTTACAGTCTAAAATCGAGCCTAGCATTTCATGCCTAGATTCGGCTGATTCAACCCACGGGCGATTTTGCCATGGTGGATTGTGTCGCACATGCTGAGTATGGCCACAGGCAAGTTTCGCAACCCAATCATCAAGCTCATCTTTATGAAACCCCACAATGGCTTGTTTCATATGCTGCTAGCCTGCTGTTAAGCCACAAGGCTCTGAATAAACGGCTTAACGGCTTTCACACCGTCGGTTTCCATGACACGAATCGTTTCGGACCCAACAACAGCAATATCCGCTTTACCGCGCAGAAACTCCACATCTTCACGAGACTTAACACCAAAGCCAACTGCCAATGGTAAATCCGTATTGGCTTTACATACAGCTAAGTAGTCCGCTAATTCAGTTGAAAATGCGGTGTCTTTACCGGTGACGCCTTTACGTGCAACGCTATAGATAAAGCCTGCACTTTTTTCGTTTAGCTCCTGCATACGCGGCTCAGGCGTATTCGGGGTAAAGATATGCACTGGAGACATCTTCGCTTTTTGCATGGCTTCCAGATATTCTTGCCCTTCAGCCGGTGGTAAGTCAGGCACGATACAACCCTGAATACCGATCTGCTCGCACTGCTCAACAAACGTACCCACACCACGTGAAAACAAAATATTGTAGTAAGTCATAAACAGGAACGGGATATCAAATTCTTTGGTAATACGTTCCGCCATCTCAAAGCTTTGATCTACTGTTGCGCCTTTATCCAACGCACCTGCGTTTGCCCTGAGAATCACTGGGCCATCAGCCATTGGCTCTGAAAACGGTATTTGCAGTTCCATCAAATCAACACCAGCTTCAACCATATCTTCAACCACTCTTAGCGAGTCATCAAAGGATGGGTAACCCAACACAATGTGGGTCATTAGCAAAATGTCTTTTTGGGTTAATGCTTGCCGAATCGACTCTTCTAATTTTGTCGGTGTTCTAGTCATTGTTCATCTCCTGACGATACGCTTCGGCTTTATCAATAATGAAGTCGCGCCATTTGGGATCATCCACAGCGTCCGCTACAGTGAAAATATCTTTATCTGCACGACCAGACATATTAATCAAAATGTCGTCATCACTGGTTAACGTTGGTGCCTCTAGATAGGCTTGAGCAAAGGCATGCGAGGATTCAAGCGCGGGTATTAAACCTTCGTTTCTGACGGTACGCTGCATAGCCTCTACTACATCTTTATCATTAGCAGCCTCAAAGCGTACGCGCTTAGTTTCATGTAAGTGGCTCAGAATGGGCGATACACCGACATAATCAAGCCCTGCCGACACGCTGTGAGTCTCTTGCATTTGTCCATCGGTGTTCTGTAAAAAGTAAGTTTTATAACCTTGTGCTACACCAATGGTGGCGTCGTCATAAGCTAAACGTGCTGCATGCTCACCCATGCCTTTTCCGCGACCACCTGCTTCAACACCGACAAGCTCTACTTCTTTATCATCCATAAAGCCACTGAAGATACCCATCGCGTTTGAACCACCACCCACGCAAGCATAAACCCGCTTGGGCAACTTACCGGTGCGATTAAGCATTTGTTCACGCGCTTCGGTACCGATGATGGATTGAAACCAACTCACCATTTCCGGAAACGGATGCGGGCCACAGGCTGTACCTAACACATAGTGTGTATCGTCCATATTCGTAACCCAATCTCGAAACGCTTCGTTGATCGCATCTTTGAGGGTTTGGCTACCTTCAGTAACCGCGACAACCGTTGCCCCCATCTGCTCCATCCAAAACACATTCGGCCGTTGACGGGCAACGTCCGTTGCACCCATATAAATGGTGCAGTCAAAACCAAACTTCGCTGCCATCGTAGCGGTAGCAACGCCGTGCTGCCCTGCACCGGTTTCAGCAATAACCCGCTTTTTGCCCATACGCTTCGTTAATAGCCCTTGGCCCATTACGTTATTGGCTTTGTGAGCACCAGTGTGATTAAGGTCTTCACGCTTAACATAAATATTGGCGCCGCCTAGTTGCTCAGTTAAATTATCCAAGCGGGTTATTGGTGTGGCACGGCATGAGTAGGTCGACATGATATCGAGGTATTCCTGCCAAAAGTCTGGATCATCTCGTGCTGTGAGATACGCCGACTCAAGCTCGTCAAACGTAGGTACCAGTATCTCAGGGATAAACGCCCCACCAAACTGACTAAAATAACCGCTGTTTTTCATTCGTATATCCTGTTAACCATTCGTTATCGCAAGCCATTACCAATACTAGAGCGCAGCATCCGCAACTTGACTTGGGTACAGAGTCTGTGAAAATTCAAAATGATCGGTACGGCAAATAATTTCGGCCAACAACGCATTCTTGTTTTGGCCAAAGTGCAAATACCGTTGCACACGCAGTAACGGTGTGTCTTTTTTTACTTTTAGTTTTTTAGCAATCGATGCATTTGCACCAATAACGCTAAAAGTTTGATCAGCAGAGCTAGGTTCGAGAAAGTACACATCGCGTACCAACGCAGAAATGGATCGATCTTTTAACGGCTGTTGCTCAACCCCTGCAAATACCTCAGAATCAAACCAAAGTGTTTCGTACAACACGGGTACATCATCAACCGTTGCCAGCCGCTCAAGCTTCACCCACTCCATTTGAAGTTCTCCCTGCACCGACATACCGCTGGCCAATAGAGATTTTCCGCTTACGAACAATGGCCCGGTCATCACCGTTAGTTGCGCATCCTTACTACTCTTGCGCAAAGCAGCACTAGTACCGGCAAGCGAGAACAGATCAAGTGAGTGGCTAGGAGGTAATACATATGTGCCAGAACCTCTGCGCCTTTCCAAGCGCCCTTGCCTAACCAACAAATCCGTAGCCTGCCTAACCGTCGGGCGCCCAATCTCAAAGCGATCAGCCAGCTCATGTTCAGACGGGATCTTCGCAGACACGGCGTGCTCGCCAGCTTCGATTTCAGACGAAAGCACGTCCGCAAGTTGGCGGTACAGCGGGATTGG
>CALJAA010000117.1 GCA_938028465.1 uncultured Granulosicoccaceae bacterium
CCCACTAACGCAAAAGAGGCGATTCTGGCAGATTCAGATAAAACCAAAATAGGCGAGCCAGTATTTATCATCGGAGCACCGTTTGGTATATCTCAAACACTAAGTATTGGGCATCTGTCAGGGCGCATGCAACGCGGGCTCATGGCGGGTGGTACACCTATAGAGTTTCTACAAACCGATACAGCGATCAATACGGGTAACTCAGGCGGGCCCATGTTTAACCAGCACGGTGAGGTAATAGGTATTGTCAGTTTTATATTGAGTAAAAGCGGCGGTTTTAATGGAATCGGATTCGCCTCATCCAGTAATACCGCTAAACAAGCCTTGTTCAACAGTTCCGGTTTATTAGCGGGGTTTGAAGGCGTGTTTTTAAATGAGTCGATGGCCTCGGTGCTCAATATCCCAGAGCCCGGTATTTTGATTCAGCGAGTGGTAGAAGGGTCAATCGCGCAAAAGGCGGGTTTACGCTCAGGGCGCATACCCGCACAAATAGCAGGGCAGTCTCTTAAATTAGGCGGCGATACTATCCTCGCTATTAACGATTTGGTCTGCGCTACGCCACATGATGTGGAATCGCTGCGTGAGCAAGCACAATCCTTTGATCAAGGGCAGCCGTACTCCATACGAGTATTCCGTGAAGGTAAAGTTGTCGTGTTATTTACTGAAGTTGAAGATCAATTATTGCCAACGTTTAGCGACTGAGATCGACCAACGCCTTGTTGGAGCAACACGGGAGCAACAAATACTAAGGCTAATAGGTCGCTATTCAGGCTGGGTGCTACCAACAACAAGCCACCGATTGCCATCATTAATCTGAAAATGCCGTTTAGCGGCTTTTGATAATACCCGGCAACAGCAGTGGCGATGATAAACACGCCTGTTGCGCAGGTTATCGACACTTGTAGGAATGAAGCCCACGTAAAATATTCGGGTAGTACTATGAGTATGGTCGGTGCATACACAAACACCATAGGCACCATGAGTTTGCCTATCCCCAAAGTGAATGCACTAATACCAGTGCGAAATGGATTGGCATTGGCGATACCGGCGGCGGCATAAGCTGATGCACACACCGGTGGTGTAATTTCTGAGATAACGCCGTAGTAAAGCACAAACATATGTGTAGCCAGCGCGGGCACGCCCAGTTGAGCGAGAGCAGGTTGAGCAACTGCCACCAACATAATATAGAGCGCGGTAGTGGGCAGGCCTGCACCCATTAAGATACACGCTATCGCAATCAGCACTAGCGATAAGAACTGCTGTATTGATGCTTGGCTAAAAGCCTCCGATGGAATCCAGCTTAGCAAGGCATGCAGGCTGGTTGCCATATCAGCGGCGCTACCTGTCACCATAAAACCCATGCGAAAACCAACGCCTGTAGTGTTGATTACCCCAACCACAATACCCACGGCTGCGGAAGCTGCGCCTACCGCAAGCGCGTACTGTACGCCTACATGAAAACTATCAAATAGTGAGCGGATAGATTGGCGTTCGTTTTTGTGCATTAAGCCGATAAAAGTAAGCCCGGCAAGTACCCCCCCCATTTGAGGTGAAAAGCCTTCGCCACTGGCAGGCGATGCCTTCCAGAATATAAAAGCGAGTAAGGCAAGCGGGATGAGTAGTGTGACTGGCCTTTGGAAACCGGAAAAGCCAACGACGATACATAAAGACAAACCAATAAAGGCGGCCATGTTGGGTGAATACCCAGAGAATAGTACGATGAGTAGGGCTATCAAAGGAATGATTGTGTACCAGCCTTGTCGCCAAACTTTAATAAAATTAGGCAAGTCTTCCTTGGTGTAAGTTTTAAGCCCAAGTTTTTTAGCGGTGAAATGCACGATAGAGAGCACACCAATGTAATGCATTAGTGCAGGCACAAGCGCTGCGATAACGATCGTGGTGTAGGGCACTTCAAGGTATTCGGCCATTAAGAAACTGGCCGCGCCCATGATAGGCGGTGTTATCTGCCCACCGGCGCTGGATGCAGCTTCTACACCACCTGCAAAGTGACCGGGATAACCCATCCTTTTCATATTGGGTATGGTGAGTGAGCCGGTTGACACAGTGTTCGCTATAGAGGAGCCAGAAATAGTGCCAAAAAAAGCGGAGGAGACAACACTCACTTTTGCAGGGCCACCAGTGTATCTGCCGGCAATCATCATGGCGTTATCAACAAAGAACTGACCCAAGCCCATTCGTTGTGCAACCACGCCAAAAAGAACAAAATGAAATACAACCGTTGATACCACCCATAAGGTGACACCAAAAATTCCCTCAAACGGGAAGTACATATTGTTAACGAACTGACGCCAATCAACACCCGGGTGCTGCAGAATTTGCGCTGGCATATAGGGGCCAAAAAGCGCATAGACCATAAAGATCAAAATGATCATCGGCAGAATAAAGCCAATGGTTCTTCTGGCGATTTCCAGTACGCACAAAATTAGTATGCTGCCAAAGATGACATCAGGCGTTGTCGGGTTGCCTTGGCGAAGCATTTGTTCGGGAATGCTGATACCAGGCAAATCAAGCCCACGCCAACTCAGCCACAAAAATAGGGATGCCGCAATCCCAGCGATGGCAAGAACATAATCGTAGATGGGAACGTTACTTGGTTTCAGCCAACTGACCGGATGATACTCAAGCGCTCGAGCAGTTTTAATTAGCGGGAAGCCAATAAAGATAAACAGGAACAGGCCAGATAGGTGAATACCCATGTGGACATAATCCACAGGTGTGCCGAAGCCAGCCGTCCATAAGTGATAAAACGCAAATACGATAGTGGCCCAGTAAATGAATTGCTCAAGTACTGGGCCTTTTTTTCGTGTGTTTAACGAGGTGTCATACCGTTTCTCAATTGCTTCAAGCTCTTCGGCCGATAGATCATCTGTTTGCTGCATGACACATTATTCTCGCCTGATTTACATTTTAACTTACATCATTCCCATTTCTTTATAGAAACGTTCAGCGCCTGGATGCATAGGCACACCAATGCCATCCAAACCATCAAGAGCCGTTTCTATGGTGATCACCTTACCCTTAGAGTGGCCGTTGTCTAGTAGCTTACGAGCTGTGTCAGACCACATCGCTTTGGTGATGCCGTAAACGAGCTCTTCATCCACGTTAGCGTTGGTTACGAATATGCCGCTTACCGCCACGGTATTCACATCGTAGTCAACACCGGGGTAGGTGCCTGCAGGAATTTTTGACGGGATGTAGTAAGGCACTGTCTTATTTGCCATGGAGACTTCCTCATCGGTAAAAGAATACAGCTCCATACCCTTGGTGTTATCCAGTTGGATCATCGCAGCAACTGGTGTACCCGCCGCATAAAAATACGCATCTAACTGACCATCGGCTAAACGCTCAGCACTTTGTGAGTTATTCAGTTCAGCTTCGTCAATATTGTCGCGATTAACACCGTGATCACCCAGGATAAGCTCGACCGCGATTTGTGTACCTGAGCCTGCTTGAGCAATACCGACACGTTTGCCTTTTAGATCGCCAACGTTAGCAAGGCTTGCGCCTTTAGGCAGTACAAGGTGTAGATCTTCCGGATAAAGATTAGCAATAACGCGTAGGTCAGGCTTAGCATTACCTTCAAATTTACCAATACCGTTGTACGCGAAATGCAAAGTAGCCGCGCCCGATAATCCAGCTTCCATCTGGCCAGCTTGTATCGCATTAACGTTGTGTGCAGACGCGTTGGTCGACTGAGCCATAGCAACTAAGCCAGGCACGCCACAGTTACCGCCTTTATCACATGCACGAGAGCCCGGTGGGTTTGAGATTGCATTCGCGATGATGCCGCCAATTGGGAAGTAAGTACCGCCAGCACCACCGGTGCCAATACGGAAAAAGATCATTTCTTGTGCTGCGACGCTTCCTGCTAGCATCAAGCCAGCAGTAGCGAGTGCAATTGAACGTTTGTTAAGCATTTCTGTTCTCCATTAAGGTATTGTCTTTGGTGCGTGCTCTTGGGCAGTATTGTCGGTCTGCACTACGCCGCACCTTAACAATCATGCCGCAAGTTGCAACTGATCACAATTTTTTGAAAGTGGCTAAAAATAGGGCTTATAGGGCAAAGTGCGACAGAATGGGGTATAGGAGAATAGAGAATTACTACAAATGAGAGAGATGATTGCTGATATACACCGGCTTTTGCCAAGCTTAAACTCGCACGCCAAAGCTGATCTGAACATGCAGCCTACAGCCATCGAAGATTTGCCTCGAATGAGTAGCGAGCTAGGTGTTGAATTGTTTGCCAAACGTGATGACACCAGCTCCTTGGCCATGGGTGGTAATAAGGTGAGGCAGTTAGAGTACTACTTGGGCCCAGCTATCCAAAGCAATACCGATACGGTACTCATTACGGGGGCGGTGCAATCCAATTTCGTTCGCTTATGTGCCGCCGCCGCAGTAAAGCTGAATTGGCGAGCAGTAGTACAGCTTGAAAAACGGGTCAGTAAAGATAGCGCGAGTTATAACCAATCAGGCAACGTCTTGCTTAATCAGTTGTTAGGTGCTGACATTCATTACTTTGACGGAGGTGAAGACGAGGAGGCCGCTGACACCAATCTTGATTTGTTAGCGGAGGCTGAACGCGCCAAAGGCTATACCCCCTATGTTGTTCACCTAGGCACAAAGCATCCGCCATTGGGTGGTTTAGGGTATGCGCAATGTGCTGTTGAGTGCTTTATTCAATTACGGGCAAGTGAGCAAGTGCCTGACCATATTGTTATTCCATCAGGTAGCGGCCTAACGCATGCAGGTTTTTTAGCAGGGGCGAGGGCGATAGGCTGGGATGTGCCAGTTCATGGTATATGCGTAAGACGCGACGCAGCACAACAACATAAACGCATAAGCCAGCGAGTTTATGAGATCAACGCGATGCTAAAAAGCGCCACGTCTATCGAAAGTAATGATGTCATCGTCGATGATTCTGTACTCGCCCCCGGATACGGCCAGATGAATCAGGAGGTGATGGATGCAATAACCATGTCTGCCCGGTTGGAAGCACTGTTGTTAGATCCCGTTTACTCTGGCCGAACAATGGCCGGTTTGATTGATTTAGTAAAAAGAGGCGTTATCGCAAAAGGTGAATCTGTTTTGTTTATTCATACTGGTGGCTTGCCTGGGATATTTGCTTATCAAGATGAATTGAGCGGTAGTATCCATCCGGTATAGCTTCACGGCAACCTACGAAACCTGAATCTTTAACTGACTCTACGCGTGTAGAGTCAATTGGGTTTGAGATTGGTGACGGGCGAAAACGATTTGATTGTTGATTCACCGGTTGATTTGCCGCTATCTGACACCCATGAAGACGGTCATCGCTTGAACGACCTGAAAAAACCTTTCCTTGAGCATCAAGGATCCGATACCGATAGCGCGTAGTTGAAAGATTGCGCACGGTGTTAAAGGATTCTCTATCGTTGCGTAATGCTGATTCGAAATCAAACATATTGAAATCGTTGTTGTGCTGCTGTTGGATAAACTGCTCACTAAATTGAGCTGTGTTTGCCTCAACATGTTCAATGGTATAGCCACCTTCATGGACTAGCGTGTGGTGATATGAACACAGGCAAACTCCATTGTGGACCGAGGTTTCGCCGCCATCAGCCCAGTGCTTAATATGGTGAATATGGAGATGGCGAGCATGCGTGCAGCCTGGCCATGCGCAATGCTGATCGCGCTCTTTGATTGCGCGCGCCATAGCGTTGGGCCATATTCGAGATTTCCGGCCAATGTTGGTTGGCTCGGATTGATTCTCTTTGTTTTGTTCATTAATTGAAAGGCTGCAATCACAAGCGATGCGTCTTGCTGTTTCTATGGCTACAGGGCCAACACCGTTTAGTGTTGGGCGTTTAGTGGGTGTGTTAGTTGAATTGGCAGTTGGTATCGGTGATTTGGTTGTGGCGAGTGCATTCGCATCAACCGAGATACTCACCTGATAGCGGTCCGCGGTAGCTATTGCTCTGCCTGCATTTTGCAGGCTGGCCTCAGCCATGAGTACAGCAGCATCCGCGCGGCTTTGAGAAAGTGACGTATCGGGTGCGTTATTACTAGTGCTCAGTTGATTAAGGCTTTGCTCAACACTATTTAGAAATGCTTGAGCAAGTTCAGGCGGGAGTACTAATTGGATTTTAGTGCTGCCATTGCTTGCTTCATTCCAGGTTAAAGAGCGTGACGACCATTGTTGTATTGCTCGTTCGTTTTCAGCTACGCCGTTGTCATCTTGAATCCAATTATAGCCTTCGCAAATTCGCTTTACATCTGATACGGATGCATCTAGCGCAGCATGACATAAGATTTTCTCATTGTTGTCATCGGCAACGCGTGTAATTAAGCGTACCTTTGACCACGAGAGTTTACCGACTCTAAATAACGCTTTAACAGTAGGTAGTGATTGCAGTTTTCGCCCTACGCGTAAGTACTCCCAGCTTAGTTGAATGCTTATGCCGATTTCAAAGTTCATCCACGCGGCGCAATGGCTAGAACCGCTGGACTTCCAGCCTTGTAAATCATCAAACCTGACCAGTAGTTCCAGCAGATCGGCGTGATTAGAGGTGATCTCTTGCGATAGCGCTTTTAGGCGATGACGAATGGACGATTCGTCCTTTGGTAATGCGCTGCCCTTTGATGGTTTTGGTGGGGAGTCGATACACGCCATTGCCAGCCTTACGTTTTGACCGAACTGCGCGCGTTCGCTTGGACCAAATGCATCCATTCCCAATGATGTTTTGAGGGAATCATTATTTTGGGTAAGCTTGATTGAATCATCCATGAATCTTGGCTCCTTTTTGATGGTTTTATTATATCAAGAGAGGGTTTTGTCGGCAACATAAGGCTGTAAATAAAAACAGTTATAATTTTGGCAGGGTGACTTCGTCGTTAATATAATTGAACCATCTCTGTCGAGCGATCTATTTATGTGCACAGGAATAGATCGCTCCGGTGAAAAGTTTTAAAAATCTACGAAGTATTCCTACCAAAGCTCGCCTGATCAAATCAATCGATGCACAAACCAAGCAGTATCATCATGTTTACGTACGTGCTTTTGGTAAGAGCGCTCTTTCATTAAAAATTCTGGGTGCTCGTCAGTATGCTTAAAACAAAAGCGTTTTGGTAGTGTGCTGTAAACAGACTTTGGCGGTTTGCGATATTTGATTTGCTTAAGCCTACTGCCTGAATCGTAAGTGTGATACCAGATGGTCTTTATGCCGATCTCTTCTCGTAAAAACCAAAGGACTGAAGCCAATATTGCTTCATCGCACACTGGCGATAGCTGCTTAACAATCGTGTCGCAGTAACGAATCAGATCCTTATATTTTTCATGGCCGCGCTCTTTTTGTTCTCTTTCAAAGTAACGTTTGCATGAACGAGCATCGCGGATCCAATCAGATTGGATTTCCTCAATCAGTGCTTCGCCTGTATCCAAATCGAGATCGATGCGCGCCCAGCCTAAAGTTTGGCGATAGAAACCATTCTCACGTTTTTTAAGAACCGGATGCCAATGGCATTCAAACCAATATTTTGCATCGTCGTGCATACAGCGCTTAAACAGCGACAAGTACTGATTGTTCATGTTTAGCTGCAGTACAAGGTTGTGTCCTTTACGGCTAGTCTGGTTTTCGGCGTGGAAACCACCACCCCATTGGCCAAGCGTAAGCAAAAAGCACTCATGTGGTTCGGCCCAGGCTTGATTGAACGCACTGGCATGAAAGCGCCCGTCACCAAACTGACTGACCACTTGTTTTGCAGGCTGCTTGTTTAACAGCGGTGCATAGTGAGTTTTCTTAACATCAGACAGCAGCGCGCCTTCTTCAACCAGCCACGGGAGTAGCAAGGCGGAATAGCGGTCGCGGAAGTACTGAAAGCGAGTTTTATCTTTGGGCAGGCATGCAATGATTTCCTGCAGGTGTAATTTTTTCATTGTCCTAACTTCTAGAGGAGGTTGTGTGGCAGTAATGGCCACAGAAGCTAGGTGCGCGAGCTGTGGCGTTAGATTATTGCAATCGTATTGGGAGGTTTGAAATACGTCATTGGTCGCGTGCTTTTAAAAAGTTAGGGGCGCGATATTACAGCATCGGATAATTCTGTCAACAGCTATTGTGTAGATGTTGTGGATGGGTACACGTTTGATAGCCATATTGTTTAAATAGAGCTAAACTAGGACGCTTCATTTAAGCGTAAGTAAACTCTGTGCGAGCTCATCTCATTTTTACAGCCTTTATAGGTTTGTTAGCTGCCACGTTGGTAGGTGTTGGAGAATACCTACTGCACTACGACGCCCAAGCTCGGTTTACTCAGGGTGGGTATGAGTTTATGATGGGGATCTCAGCTAGCCGTACTACTATCGGGCACTTTTTTGGTGTGTTTGGAGCAACTTTGTATCCGATTGGCTGTTATCACATTTACCTAATGCTTAAGCCCGCCAGCTCTCGCTGGGCATCTGCGGCCTTTATGATAAGCACATTTGGTTTTATCGTTGGGGCAGTTTGGATCGGCTCTCGAGCGAGCATATCGGCGTTAACACAATTACCCGAAACGCCTGAGATAGCCTCCCTGATATCGCTATACGATCTGCGTTACGAAACGCTATTGCAAGTGATACGTGTGACTACCTTATTATTATCAATAATCGTGATCTGCCTTTCTTTAACGGGTAGGTCTCGCTATCCACGCTGGATGGCACTGTTTAATCCTATTGGCTTAATCATTGCCAATTTTATTCTGTTCGCCACTGTGCCTGCTATTGGTAAGCACACCATGCCAATTGCTTTAAACGTTGCTTTCTTCATTTTCTTTTTGGTATCTATATTGGCCATTAGACGCTCAAAAACAATCAGTTGAACTAATTACTATTCGCCCATTCAAAGGCGAGGAATTCTAGGAAATACAGGCATATGAGTACAGGCGGATTACTGCGTTCGATCGCATTGGTTATCGTGTTTTTGCTGTTATGTGCGTTTGCAGGCGTGACCTATTTGAGTGGGCGTGATCGTGCCATTGATTATCCTGCCTCCGCGGCTGATCTTGTAATACCCAAGTTCGACAAATCTGTAATCGATTTTATCCCAAGCTACGATGGCACTATCACCATTCCGTTTGCAGCAGGTGCGGTTGTCGATATTGATAACGACGGAGTGGATGAGCTGTTTTTGGGTGGTGGCACTAATCAGCAAGATGCTTTTTATCAATTTCAAGACGGGCAGTTCGTTAACATCACGGCACAAACTGATTGGCTAAAAAATACCCCTGATAAAACGTTTAGTGCTGTGTCGCTCGATCTAGATAAAAACGGCGATAACGATTTACTGATAACGCGTGAGTCAGGTGTTTTTGTTTACTACAATACTGACGGTAAATTCGCAGGAAAGAAGCTTGATCTAACGATAGACCCTGAAACGGTTCCGCTGTCAGTGGCCGTGTCGGATCTAAATCGCGATGGTTTATATGACATGTACGTATCGGGCTACATAGGGCGAGCGTTCGTGCAAGGGGAGACCATATTCAATCAAGATTATGGTGGTGTCAGTGCTTTATTTATAAACAAGGGTGACGATACGTTCGAAGATATCACGAAGCCTGCGGGGCTTTACTACAAACACAATACCTTTCAATCGATGTTTATTGATATTGATAACGATGGGTTTGAGGATCTGGTTGTTGCCCATGATACGGGGCAAGTACGTACCTATAAAAACAATGGCGACTTAACCTTCGACAATATTTCCAATCCTAGTACTGATGTTTTTTCGTATCCCATGGGCATTGCGGTAACGGATCTAGCAAATGATGGTAATCCAGATTTCTTCTTCTCAAACGTAGGAAGTACTGTGCCTACAAAATTAGTGAGAGGGGATTTAAGGGATGATCAAACGCTCCTGCGGGAGTGGATGCTGTTTAAAAATAAAGGTGATTTCAAGTTTGATGATACTGCCGAAGCCGCACAATTGGCTAAATACGAATTTTCATGGGGTGCCGTATTTGAAGATTTTAATCTTGATGGACGAGATGATTTAGCCGTCTCAGAAAACTACGAAGGTTGGCCTGTGCATAAGCTCGCGATGTGGCGCTTGGATGGGCGTTTTCTCTTGCAGTCAGATGATGAAAAGTTTGTCGAATCGGGTGCAGCGGCGGGTGTGCGCAATCGGCATTACGGCATATCACCGTTAGTTTCTGATTTTAATCAAGACGGTTACCCAGACTTAGTGCACGTTAATCTATTAGGGCCGCAGCAAGTGTTTATCAGCCAAGGTGGTAATCAAGGGCATCTTAAGGTGAAGCTGGCTAATACAGTTGAATCTATCGGCACCAAGGTCACTGTCACGTTGGATGATGAGTCAACCATCGTGCAGTACTTTGTAGTAGGAGAGGGCCTGTGTTCCGACCAAGCGCACGTGCTGACATTTGGCTTGGGCGATCGTAATGCCACATCGGTCGATATCAAACCGCTTCACGGAGAGCCTATTGTGCAAACTGGCAAGTTCAGAAATCAACTGTTGTCGTTCTAATAATGATGACATCAAACCAAGGTTTTAGTTATGGCTCGTAAGTTCGGTAATCTATTGTTGTGGGTTTTAGTGATAGTAGGGTTTCTGGGTGCTTTGAGTGTCAGTGTCAGTAATTTCAACGGTAACCCATGTCCGCATATAGCATCGATCCCGGTTTGTTATGTGGTTTTGGTGGCTTATGGGCTGATGCTTGGTTCACTCATTGTCAATCACAATGGCTGCAAGCATTATTTTTTTGTAGGAGGTTGGGCTGCGGCATTTGTTATCGCGCTGGTTGGTAGCCTGACTGAATATTTTGCTGGTGGTGGCGTATGCCCAAGCACGGGCGGTGGCAATATTCGTGGTGGGTCCGGCTTGTCAGTGCCGCTGTGTTATATCTCATTGGCTATGCTGATAGCAATTTTGGTGTTGTTTATCGTGGGCCCATATAAAAAGGTTTGTAAAGTTCACAGTGAGAGTGCTGAATAGTGGATTGGCTGGCCTGTTGGTACCGTTTCCGATTACTGTATTGATTTTTAAACCATGGCACCTATATAGAGCTGATCATTAATATAGGCACAGCCAATGGGCACCTCAAACTACCCCAATTACCCCACTAGCAATGGGTATCTAACGGAGACGATACGCAACCAATACATCAGTAAAGCGATGGATAACAAGCTGCTTCCTGAAAATGCGTATGACTTGAGTGAAGTTATCTCGCTAGACGCATCGAATGATCCATCTAAGCCGATCCAGTTTTGGCAACTGTATTCAGTGCTCGGGCAGGATCGTATCGTCGATATCGTCTACGCATTTTATCAGCGTGTGTTTGATGACGAAAAATGGTTTAGCGATGTGTTCGCAGCGGTGGGCGGTATAGGGCATCACGTTAATACACAAGCATCCATGTGGGTCGATGTAATGGGTGGTGGCTTGTATTATCACGGTGGTGAGTTTCGTTTGAACTTTCATCATACTCACAACGCTATGGCCCTAATGAATGAGAAGGGTGCTGAACGTTGGGTGGAGCTGATGGTGCAAACGCTAAACGATCCAACGCTTGATTTCACTGACGACAAGCGAGTGAGGCCTGCGATCAATACGTTTTTATCGCATTTTATGAGTAAGTACGCGGCTGACTTTGATTTTAGAGATGACCGTAACTTTGGCGAAACGAATCCGGCGTAATAGCTCCGCTGGCTATTGCTCGGTTTCTGCTTCTGCTGTTGTTGTAGTGGATGGCCTATGATGGTTGGCGGCAGAGAAAACCTGCTCCACACCTATAGCACCGACAGCATTATCGCTAGTCCAGTCGACGACTAGGTCATCGGCGTGACCGCCGATGTTCATAATGGTCGGTTTATCATCCCACTTGCGTTCTCTATAAGTAATTACTTCAAAACGTAAGTTGAGTAGTAATTCTAGCTTGCTAGCGTGGAGTTCCTTTACCAAGGCTTTGTCTTTAAAGTCGGAGCTTGTAAACACAAGCTTTTTAAATCCTTTGCCAACGGTCATGGCGCTCTTGGCTTCTTTTGCCTTAGCAAACTCAGCTCGCACAAGTGGACCATATTGATCCCGCAAAATAGGGAAGGAGTTAATTTGTACATTTTGTACATTCTCGTTTAGCGCTTTTAGTTCGGCTGATGCATCAGCGCTAAGGTTCAACTTGATGCCTTCGCCGATAAATGATGCCCAATTATCAAAAGAGGCCAAGGCTACGTTTAGATCTTCAAGGGTGGAGGTGTGATTGCGAACATCAAAATTATCTACTGATTCATGAATGCCTTTGATTTGCTCGGAGTAGGCGTCCACTTCGTCAGTTTTGGTTAACATCACCAACTCGGTTGGCGGCGGTACAACGGCAGCCACTGGCTGAGGTTTTTCTACGCTAACCGTTTCTGCTTTTTGTTCACTGTAGAACGATAAACCCACACCAGCGACCACGATCAACAAGCAGCCAACGAGACAACTAATTAAAAGGTTCTTTACAGATGGTTGTTGTGCTGCCTGCATTTTCTTGAATTCGCCCAAAGGCTACCGACTAATCTGTTTATGGCTACTACCTGTTGCCATAAATAGCTCCCAAAAGAAGAGCTTTCATCAGCTCATTTATCGACAGCTGGTGCTGAATCCTTAAAAAATTGGGCTAAAAAAGGGCCTAAAAATCCGTTTTTTGAGATATCAGCCTATTACAGATTCGCAGGCATCTCTTTGATATATAAGTCCCGTTTGGGGAAGGGGATCTCGATATTGGCGTTATTGAGCGTATCGTAGATTTGTTTGTACAGCTCATGGGTGATGCGCCCTTTGTGCTCAGGTGCCTCTATCCAACCCAGCAATTCGAAATCCAGACTCGAATCGCCTAAACCACGCATACGGACGCGCGGTGCTGGGTGTTCACATATTTCATCATGCTCGACAGCGATAGCATGGAGCACTCGTTCGGTTTCATGAACATCGCTGCCATATGCGACGCCTACTGCAAGCCTTAATCGCATTTTTTCGTGTGGGCCACCACTTTCGTTAATTATTTTTGCGTTGCCCATCACCGAGTTGGGTACGGTTATTTCAACATCGTCTCGCGTGAGTAGTCGTGTACTACGCATGCCAATTTGAGTCACGATGCCGCGTTCGCCACTATCAAGATTGACGTAGTCGCCCACTTTGTAGGGTGAGTCGATCAATATAAAAAAGCCGGCGAACAAATTGGCCAAGGTGTCTTGTGCTGCAAAGCCAACGGCTAAACCAACGATACCGGCAGACGCTAGCCAACCTACTGGGTTAACGCCCCAAGTTAGCAATAAGCTGTAACTACCAAACAACAATATCATCAGCTTTGCCGTGATATCGAGTAGTGGTACTGTGCGTTCTTCGATTGCGGCAAAGCGATGATGGTTACGAGCCAGTGCATCCAGGAGTTCAGTGGAGAGAAAAAATGCTGCGCGTATTAATGTAACCAGAATCAAGGATACCAATATTTTTACTAACAGCTCGCTACCCGTGGGTAGTTTTGCGGCGCGTACTGCCAGTGATAATCCAAAAAGAAACACGATATTAAACACGGGTTTGTTTAATCCGCTCAGTACACGATTGTCTAGATCGGTTTGCGTGTTACGTGCAAAGCCGCTGATGCCGCGTACTATTATTTCGCGTATGACAAAGGCTAATACATAAAATATTGCCGCTATGACCAAGGCACCAATAATCGGGTACTGAGAAACGGTATTCCAATAGGGCAATAATGCATCGGGTAACCAATCTGCAAACTCTGGCAGGTTCTCGGTAACCGCTGTTGCGGCATCGATATCTGCTGGCTTAATTGCTTCTTCAGTGGAGCTAGCGGTGTCTGCCATGATGGGTGCTCTTTGTGATCTGTATGGGCCGGATAGAGATCCGGCGAACACCATTATTAATAGTACAAATGGGGAATAACGGCTAAGAATGGTGCTTGTGGCAACATATTACGTTTCTTACACCGTTGTAAACCGTGAGCAATACCCCGGCAAAGAGCGCCCCCGATAATAGTTTCCATGGCGAGGCAATACGGTCACGTCAACCATACAAATTAATTACTCATAGGAAATTATTATGAAACTTCGAATTCTAGCTTCTGC
>CALJAA010000118.1 GCA_938028465.1 uncultured Granulosicoccaceae bacterium
GCCGGCTTTGTACAGTAACGATGTACCTTCTTGCACTGTTGAATAAAAATCTTCATCGGTGGTACAGATGATTGCCCGATTCGCATCATTTAAGAGTCTGGACGCTTGCGCTAGTGCTGTAGCGTTTAATATTGTAATGAGCGTGTTTAACGATTGATTAATCTCTCCAACGATAATGGGTAGAGCCTGATTGGCGCTATCTTTAAGGCTGATAGGCACTGATTCGGATTCTGTAGACGACAAGCTACGGTTGATCTCCTGACGGAGTTCTTTGAATCCATCACAGCCAAGGGATCGGCAAAAACGATGCACAGTAGCTATTGATACATCGGCTGCCTGAGCTAATTCATTCAGGCGCATATAGGAGACTAATTCAGGATTATCGAGAACGGTTTCAGCTATACGTCTTTCACTTCTAGGAAGCTGATGTTTCAAATCATCTAACCGTTGTAGTAGGCCTAGATTACTCGGTTGCAACATCATGAAAAATAACTGCCATGTTCATTGAAAGTTATAGCGTTATTGAAAAAAAGCGAAGTCTTTTCACTTTTCGGTGATGTGCAAACGGTCATAACGCGCTCAACATCACACCATTATCAATACCGCTATCAATACGATTGGGATGAATCAATTTTGTATCGATTTATCCCGGAATTGATCCTACTATTGCACAAAGGATATTGCAAAGAAAATCGCTAACGCTGGTACCTCTAACGGGATAATTTGACTATATCAGCAATGTAAGGGCATACATTGCTGATACAGATGGGTCTTTTTATAGCGGTTATTATGGGTTTCTGCAACGTAATAACTAGGCGTTAACGTCGATCACCACTCTCCCTTTTGCTTCACCTTTGAGTATGGCTTTGCCCAATGCCGGTAGATCGGAAAGGGTTGCCATTTGAATCATGCTATCGAGTTGCTTCATCGGTAAGTGTGTAGCAATTTCGTTCCAAGCTGCGAGCCGGTTGTCATACGGCTGAACTACACTGTCAATGCCGAGTAGGTTTACGCCGCGTAGCAAGAAGGGGATAACCGTTGCTGGTAATCCTGCTCCACCAGCCAAGCCAACAGCTGCGGCGCTTGCACCGTACTTTAACTGGCCTAATACTCGGGCTAACGTTTCACCGCCAACTGCATCCACACAGCCGGCCCACGTTTCAGCTTCAAGCGGACGCTTTACGGTTTCGTTGAGTTCGCTTCGTTCTATTATAGTGTTGGCACCCAAGCTCTTTAAGTAATCAGCGGCTTCGGGTTTACCTGTGACTGCCGTCACCTCATAACCTTTGCTAGCTAACATTGCTGTGGCGACTGAACCCACTCCGCCCGTTGCGCCAGTGACTAACACAGGGCCATCAGATGGTTGCATACCATGGTTTTCAAGTGCCATAACGGCAAGCGCAGCGGCGACTCCGGCGGTCCCCACAGCCATGGCTTGACGAGTATCAAGTGATGCAGGTAGTGGTACGAGATAGTCAGCTTTGACACGAGCCTTTTGTGCATAACCGCCCCAGTGTGATTCGCCAACACGCCACCCCGTTAGTACCACTTTGTCACCCGCTTTGTATCGTTCGTCAGTTGAACTTTCAACCGTGCCGGCAAAATCGATACCGGGTACGTGCGGGTAGTTTCTGACTAAGCCACCGCCAGGGCCAATGCATAGGCCGTCTTTATAGTTAACGGTTGAGTAATCAACGGCAACCAATACTTCACCTTCGGGGAGTTGTGCTTCGGTGATAGTTTGTACTGACGCGCTAGTTTTGCCGTCTTCGTTTTTCTCTACTACAAGTGCGTTGAAAGTCATTAGAGTGGTGTTTGAGTTAGGTTAATTGGTTGGCGTGAATGATACCTATTTCGCCGCTAAAAGTTATCTTTACGCTTTCGAATTTCTGCAAACACGGCCTCATCAGTTGCATCTTGCATATTCAGCAGCGCACGAATGTCTGCATCATCTGGCCTTAAGAACGGATTGGTTTTTAGTTCATCGCTAAGTTTGCTCGGTACAGTAGGTTTATTGTCGGCCCGAAGTGTATCTATTTGCTCGGCACGCTGTTGCAGCAACTTATTGTTGGGATCAACGCTGAGTGCAAACTTTGCATTGGCTTGCGTGTACTCATGGCTGCCATATATCCAAGTATCTGAGGGTAGCGAGATGAGTTTGCTTAAGCTATTCCACATGGTTGCTGCATCTCCTTCAAACAAACGGCCGCAACCTAGCGTAAATAGTGTGTCACCGGTGAATGCCAAGGATTGATCGGGTAAATAAAAGTTGAGCATGTCCATTGTGTGCCCGGGCGTGTGCAATACCTGTACTTCATTGCCCGCAAAATCGAAACGATCTCCACCACCGACTACCTCGTCAACGCCATCGATACCCTCTGGTCCGTAGATCTTACAATTGGTCTTTGATTTGATTTCATGCATGCCCGCGATATGGTCAGCGTGATGATGGGTTAGTAGAAGATGAGTAAGGGACCATCCGCGCTGTTTAAGCGCGCTAAGGGCAGCGCTAGCATCGCCCGCATCGATCATGGCTGTTTCTGATGTGTCTTTGTTGTGCAACAGTACCCCATAGTTATCAGACATATACGGGAACTGAAAAACATCTAATGTTGTCATGCTAACTCCTTTAATTTACCAGCTACCCGTGTTTTCCATCGATGCCCAAGGCTCTTGGCTAGGTAGTGCATCGCCTTCTTGCAGCAATTCTATCGAAATGTTATCCGGTGACTTTATAAACGCCATGCGGCCATCCCGGGGAGGGCGATTGATTGTGACGCCAGCATCCATCAAGCTTTGACACAAGTCGTAAATGTTATCCACCTTATAAGCTAGGTGGCCAAAGTTACGGCCGACATCGTATTCTTCTGGGTCCCAGTTAAAAGTGAGCTCGAGTTCGGGGGCGTTGTTTGCTTTTGCCTCGGCTTCATCTTTAGCCGCCGCAAGAAATATTAAGCTGAAGCGTCCATCTTCATAATCATTGCGGCGCGTTTGTATCAAACCAAGCTTATTACAGTAAAAATCAAGTGACTCATCTACATCTTTGATACGCACCATTGTATGAAGATATCTCATTTATTCATTCTCGTTAGTTAAGGTGATTGGGTTGGTTTTGTTGGTATTTTTTTGTGCCGGTGGAAGTGAATCCACAAGATGCTCAATTGAATTAGCGTAGTACTGCAGTAATTCGAGCTCTTTTTCATTGAGGCTGTACACGCCATTGTCCTCGTGTAGTACGTGTCGTAGTGTAAGCATCCGTACACCTACGGTGACGGAGTAGTCGCCATCGGCGCGCGGAATGTATGCGCGATAGCCGGCGGCTTCAAAGCGTTGTAGTAACTCAAATACAGCATTTTTTAATTCCAGTTCGCTGTAGCTACGTTGTTGGTTATTGACAAATACAGTTGCCACCAATGAAACGGGTAGTAAGGGCGTGATTGATCCGATGCTCTGCATTAAATCGTTGGCCAGTGGCGTTACATCTTCAAGGTTATTTTCAGGTTGGTTTTCTTCAATCCAACTACGCAACGAAATGGGCTTACCAAAATTGACGCAGGCATACCCGTTTTTATATCGTTTACCCAGTAAGGCATAGACGAGCTGTTTGCCTATGTAGCGTAGAGAAGTTGCTGTTGAATAAAAAATGCCTCGGCGGGGTAGACGTTTTTTGTATCGCAGCAGGCTGCGGTCTTCGATTACCCTGTCGTAGTTAATCCCGACTGGGATAAACACGATATCTTTGATGCCGGTGGGGTCATATCCTCGCACCAGATAGCCCAGCAAACCCAGTTTCGCCGCGCCTAATTTTCCATCACGACTTAATCGCCCTTCTGGAAACACGGCTTGAGGTACACCCCCTTCGGCCGCCATTTGCACATAACTTTCGAGTACTCTGCGATAGAGCGGATCACCAGAATCACGCCTAACGAAATAGCCTCCCATCGCTCTAATTAATTGTTGCAGCGGCCAAATACGTGCCCATTCACCTACCGCATACGAAAGGGCAGTTTTTTCAGCAGCAAGATAGGTGGCTAGTATGTAATCCATATTGCTGCGATGGTTCATCACAAACACCACGCTGGTGTTTTCATCGAGCTTACCCAGTGCTTCATCGTCGGCAAATCCCAAGCGTACGCGATACAGAGCGTGCACCATTTTGCGAGCAAGCCAATAAGCGCCCTTAAAATACAGCAGAGCATTAAACGCTGGGACAATCTCGCGTGCATACGCCTGTACGTCACGCATCAATACATCGCGCGGCAAGCCCTTTTCAGCAGCCATGCTGTCGACTTGTTCCAGTACTCTAGGGTGCCAGGCGAGGCGATCAATCAATACTTCGCGGCGTGTGAGTTTAAATGAAGGCAAACGCAGGGCGAGCCGTTCGTTCACTTCATGAATGACACGGTTTGCTCGGCGACGCATGTACCACCGGGCTGAAGGCAGAATAAAGTGTTGCCAGAGCCACAGGCCAGTTAACGCCACCAAGGCGATGCCTAGCCAAAGCGGTAGCTCGATGGTTGAGTTCATATAAACATTATGCCAGTGACACTATTAGCTCATGGGGTCAGTATACGGATTCTTGGTTGAAAATCGATCAATACTATGGCGGTCAGCTGAGAAAGGGTTTTGTTTACACCAACCCACGGTGTGTTTGTGTGTGAGCAGCTACAATAGTGGGGTGCGAGAAGCGGTCGCGCACGCTGCCCAAAATAACGAAACCTACTATGAATATACCCACATCACTGTCTTCCTGGAAGGCGCTGGAGCAACACCGAGCATCGTTTGAAGGTGAAACTCTGCGCAACCTATTTGCAACAGACGCAAAGCGTTTTGACCAGTTTCAATGTGCTGCAGCTGGCTTGTTCGTGGATTACTCAAAAAACCTGATCAATAGAACCACTTTAGACCTCTTGCTCAATCTTGCTACTGAAGTGCAATTGGGTGAAAAAATCACCGCCATGATGGCTGGTGAAATAGTGAACACTACGGAGGGGCGGCCGGCATTACACAGCGCGTTACGCAATCAATCCAGCAACGCCGTAAAAGTTGCTGGCGAAGATGTGATGCCAGGTATCAAGAGAGTCCTTGATCGCATGGCTGGTTTTAGCGAAAAGGTACGTGATGGGAGTTGGCACGGGCATACCGGCAAAGCAATTACTGATGTAGTGAATATTGGTATTGGTGGTTCAGATCTTGGGCCATTGATGGCAAGCGAAGCGTTGGCGCCATTTGCTCATGATCGTCTGCAGCTGCATTTTGTCTCCAATGTTGATGGGTCGCACCTGGTTTCGACGTTGGCCAAGGTTAATCCTGAGACCACACTCTTTATTATTGCCTCCAAAACCTTCACCACGCAAGAGACGCTAAGCAACGCTCACTCAGCGCGTAATTGGTTTCTAGAATCGGGTGCGCCAGCAGCAGCTGTAGCCAAACACTTTGTGGCCTTGTCGACTAACAGCGATGCGGTGACTGAATTCGGTATCGACACCAACAATATGTTTGAATTTTGGGATTGGGTAGGCGGGCGCTACTCACTGTGGTCGGCGATTGGTTTGTCGTTGATGTTAAGTATCGGTGGTGAGCGCTTTAAGCAATTTTTAGCAGGTGCGCATGAGATGGATAAACATTTCAAAGAAGCGCCGCTTGATAAAAACATGCCCGTACTGTTGGCGCTGCTAACAGTTTGGTATAACAATTTTTATGGCTATACCAGCCATATGATTGCACCTTACGATCAATACCTACATCGCTTTCCAGCCTATTTACAGCAACTCACTATGGAAAGTAATGGCAAGTCGGTACATAAAGATGGCAGTACGGTGCAACATTCAACTGGCCCCATTGTTTGGGGTGAGCCGGGTACCAATGGGCAGCATGCATTTTTTCAGCTGTTACATCAAGGTACACATGTTATTCCTGTTGATTTCATTATGCCGATCGAAAGCATTAACCCATTAGTGAATAAAATAGGTAGCCATCACGAGCTTTTGCTGGCAAATTGCTTTGCACAATCTGAAGCTTTAATGATGGGTAAAAATGCGCAAGAGCTTACATTAGAAATGCATGCTGCTGGGCAGTCAGATGATGAAATAGATCGACTTAAAGGGCATCGTACCTTTTCAGGTAATAGGCCAAGTAATACCATCATGATGCAGCGGTTAGATCCGCAAACACTGGGTGCGTTAATCGCCTTGTATGAAAACAAAGTTTATGCAGAAGCTGTAATTTGGGATATTAACCCGTTTGATCAATGGGGCGTAGAGCTAGGCAAGCAGTTGGCTAAGTCCATACACAGTGAAATAGAAGCCGCTGATACCGTTACCGCGCATGACAGCTCAACCAACGGTCTGATCAACCGCGCAATCAAATTTCGTAACCTGCAGGCCTAAGGGCCCGTATCGTTCACAAACAAGACAGAACACATGGCAAAAAATAAAGACTTATTTAACGACATCCAAATAGAAGAATTACCTTTAAGTGCGTTTACTGAAAAGGCTTATCTCGACTATTCGATGTACGTTATTCTCGATCGAGCCTTACCGCATATCGGTGATGGCTTAAAACCAGTGCAGCGCCGCATAATTTATGCGATGTCTCAGCTGGGCCTATCCTCAGTATCCAAACACAAAAAATCAGCGCGCACCATTGGTGACGTGTTGGGTAAATATCATCCGCATGGTGATAGCGCCTGTTATGAGGCGATGGTGTTGATGGCGCAACCGTTTACTTATCGTTACCCGTTAGTAGATGGTCAAGGCAACTGGGGATCACAAGATGACCCCAAATCGTTTGCAGCAATGCGTTATACCGAATCGCGCTTAGCAAAATTCTCCAAATCATTATTAAAAGAGCTGGAGCAAGGCACGGTTGATTGGGTGCCTAACTTTGATGGTGAGATGACAGAGCCTTCGCTGCTGCCTTCACGCCTACCTCATATCTTGCTCAACAATACACAAGGCATAGCGGTCGGTATGGCTACAGACATCCCGTCGCACAACTTAGTAGAAGTGGGTAACGCCTGTATTCATTTACTAGAAAAACCCAAGGCTAAATTGGACGATGTGCTTAAGTTTGTACAAGGGCCAGACTATCCAACCGATGCAGAGGTCATTACTTCAAAAGCTGATATTCGTGCGATATATGAAACTGGGAATGGCAGTTTACGGGCTCGTGCATTGTACGAAAAGGAAGACGGTGAGATTATTGTTAAGGCACTGCCTTTTCAGGTGTCCGGTGCCAAGGTGTTGGAGCAAATAGCCGCACAGATGCAAGCAAAGAAGCTGCCCATGGTTGAAGACTTGCGTGATGAATCTGATCACGAAAATCCAACTCGCTTGGTTATCGTGCCGCGCAGTAACCGTGTTGATGTTGATTCTGTAATGCAGCATTTATTTGCAACAACTGATCTTGAGCGCACCTACCGCGTGAACATGAACATGATTGGTTTAGATGGCAAGCCGAAAGTTAAAAATCTAGTCACGATACTAAAAGAATGGTTGGCGTTTCGCATGGAAACTGTGCGCAGGCGTCTGCAATGGCGTTTAGACAAAGTCGAAAAGCGCATACACATTCTTGAAGGTTTGATGATCGCGTACCTCAATATCGATGAAGTGATCAAGATAATCCGCAACAACGATGATCCCAAACCGGTATTGATGAAGCGCTTCAAAATTACCGACGAGCAGGCGGAAGCGATACTCGAACTCAAGTTACGTCATTTGGCGCAACTTGAAGAAATGAAAATTCAGGGCGAATTGGATGAGCTTGAAGCGGAACGGGATAACCTGCAAACCACGCTAGGCTCTGAGCGTCGCATGAAAACCCTGATTAAAAAAGAATTAAAAGAAGACATCGAATTGTATGGCGATGAGCGTCGTTCTCCCATTGTAGAGCGTGATGCAGCACAAGCGATTGCAGAAGCAGATTTAATTCCTAGTGAGCCAGTGACGGTTGTCTTGTCTGAACGTGGTTGGGTGCGGGCGGCCAAAGGCCTTGATGTTGATCCGACATCACTTAATTATAAATCGGGTGACGCCTATCAAAGTTCGGCAGGTGGGCGTAGTAATGCTAACGCCATGTTCTTGGATTCAACAGGGCGTGTGTATTGTGTGCCAGCCCATGGCTTTCCATCTGCACGTGGCCTTGGCGAACCGATTAGTGGCCGTGTAAAGCCACCTGATGGCGCTCGCTTTATTAGTGTCATGATGGATGATGATGACAGCAGGTATTTATTTGCAAGTTCGGCCGGTTATGGTTTTATTGCGCGCCTTGGCGATTTGGTTAGCCGTAACAAAGCGGGTAAGGCTGTGTTGTCCGTGCCAGCGGGAGGCACGGCGCTAAAATCCGCGCCAGTTCAATCACTCAAAGAAGATATCGTGGTGGCGATCAGCAATGGCGGGAGTTTGCTAGCGTTCCCAGTTGCCGAGTTACCAGAAATGGCACGCGGTAAAGGCAACAAAATTTATAATATTCCTGGCAAGAAGTTTAAAGATGGTGAGGAGTCGATGATCGCTGTTTTTGTGATGTCACCAGGTAGTAAATTGCGCATCACGAGTGGTAAGCGGCACACCACGATCAAGTTCAAAGAACTCAAAGATTACACCGGTACACGTGGCCAGCGCGGCCGTAAATTACCTCGCGGATTCCAAAAGGTTGATGCCGCAGAGCTTGAATAACGGTTATAGATTGCAAGTTATTGTTACGGCTACCTATCTGGTAGCCGTTTTTACTTGTGATTTGCGCTAATCGACCTTAGATTCAACTAGTTAACCGATTCAGTTTAGGAGTTTCCATGCAACGAATGATGTTGTTTTTAGGTACCAATATGGCGGTCATGCTGGTCATGACCATCATGACTCAGGTGTTTGGTATTGATCGTTTATTTGGCCTTGATGGCCATATGACGCAGTCGCTGATATTTGCCGCGATCTTTGGTTTCGTTGGTGCATTTATTTCGTTGGCGATGTCCAAAAGTGTTGCGAAGCGTTCTATGGGTGTCAAAGTGATCGAAGAACCTGCAAATGAAACAGAGCGGTGGTTAAAAGAAACCGTGCACAAACAAGCCGCGGATTCTGGTATTGGATTACCGGAGGTTGGTATTTTTAATTCTCCAACGCCTAACGCGTTTGCAACAGGCATGAATAAAAACAACGCGCTGGTAGCGGTAAGTACTGGTTTGTTGTCGGTAATGGATAAAGGCGAGGTTGAAGCTGTACTTGGCCACGAGGTTGCCCATGTGTACAACGGCGATATGGTTACCATGGGCTTAATCCAAGGTGTACTGAACACCTTTGTGATATTTTTCTCTCGTATTCTTGGTTCGATGATCAGTCAAGCGATGCGTGGTAATCGCATGGGTTACTTCATTGGTAATATGGTGGGCAATGTGCTGTTTGGCTTTTTTGCAAGCTTTATTGCGGCGTGGTTTTCTAGGCAGCGCGAGTACAGAGCCGATGCTGGCGGTGCAGGGCTTACTAGCAATCAAAATATGATTGGTGCTCTCAAAGCACTCCAACGCATGAAAGAGCCTGCCGGACTACCTGCAGAAATGGCAGCTTTTGGAATCGCTGGTGGTAAGTTCTCCGCACTGCGTTCTACTCATCCTCCGCTAGAGGTGCGTATTGCTAGGCTTGAAGAAGCCATGATGCGTAAAGACTAAAATTGTCGCCCCCGCGTGGGTGACACAGTATGCGGGGATGACTGCACAAAACCCGCTATAATAGCGAGCATTACTCACTAGCAGGTTGCCGACAATGGCCAGTTTCAGTACAAATGAATTCAAAGGCGGGCTGAAGATCATGCTCGATGGTGATCCACATAGCATCGTTGAGAACGAATTCGTCAAGCCGGGTAAAGGCCAAGCCTTTAGCCGCACCAAAGTACGTAACCTTAAAACGGGCCGTGTCGTTGAGCGCACGTTTAAGTCGGGTGAATCAGTTGAAGCTGCTGATGTGATGGATACAGAAATGCAGTATCTATATAACGATGGCGAGCACTGGCACTTCATGAATCCCACTACATTTGAGCAACTCGCTGCGGATAAAACGGCATTGGGTGATGCGCACTTATGGTTACAAGAAGAAGCTATTTGTGAAGTCACCTTGTTTAATGGTCAGCCTTTGGCAGTCTCTCCGCCTAATTTCGTGGAGCTGGTGATAAAAGAAACTGATCCTGGCTTGCGCGGTGATACGGCGACTGGCGGCAATAAGCCTGCGCATATGGAAACAGGGGCAGTTGTTAAGGTGCCGTTGTTTATTGAAGAAGGCGAGAAGATCAAAATTGATACGCGCTCAGGCGAATACGTATCGCGTGTTAAGTAGTGAACGTTTGAGGTGGAGGACGATCTCTGGAAACCTTCCGCTAGCATAAGCATACTCAAGCAAGCAGCTCATCTAAAGCAGCTGATTCGGCAATACATGGACAATGCCGGCGTGCTCGAAGTTAGCACGCCGGTGTTATCACACGCCGCCACAACTGACCCCCAACTGCACTCCTTTAAGGTTGAGGCTGGCGGGCAAATTTGCTATCTACATACTTCTCCTGAATTTCCCATGAAGCGCTTGTTAGCAGCGCATCAGCAAGACATCTATCAATTAGCGCCGGTGTTTCGTGACGCTGAGCGTGGTCATAAACACAATCCAGAATTTACGATGCTTGAATGGTATCGCGTGGGTATGGATCATCATCAGCTGATGGATAGCATGGAAATTTTGCTGCACGATGTTTTTGCTGGCTTCGATATGCCCTGGTATAAACCCGAACGTAGGCATTATTCAAATTTGGTTGGGTCGGTAATCGGTTGCGACATGCCGTTGCTTACTACGGCTAAGATAAAACAACACTTCGTTAGCAGTAGCCGATCCTTTCCGTCTGGCGATATCAGTTTTGATGCTGCTTTGGATTTATTTATCGATACGTTTGTATTGCCGACTTTCGCGCAAGATCGTTTTACGTTTATTACAGATTACCCCGCATCGCAAGCAGCATTAGCGCGTACAGCGATTGACGATCAAGGTTATGCAGTTGCATCACGTTTTGAGCTGTACTTTGGCTCCTTGGAAATTGCCAACGGTTATCACGAGCTCATTGATGCTAACGTTTTGGAGCAACGAATTAAATCAGATATGCAAATACGGAAAAATAATGCACTCGAGGCTGTCACCGTGGATACTCATTTGATTCAGGCGCATCAAGCCGGGCTGCCGGAGTGTGCTGGTGTTGCCGTAGGTGTTGATCGATTACTGATGCTACTGACTGAAGCTAGAAGTATCGATGAGGTGGTAGCATTTTCTTTTGAACGCGCATGAGTAAGCTTGACCCAACCGATACGGTTTTAAACGTAAGCGAAATTAACGTTACTCAGTTGTGTGCTTTTTTTAGCGAGCATGGTTTAACGCTAGAAAACGTTGCTGATGGCAAAGATATACCTGGTAGTCATTGGGGTGAGCGAGAGGCGGGACTGATAAAGCACACGCTTTATTATCGTGCCGATACGCCAGTGCATTCAGTGCTGCATGAGGCTGGGCATTGGTTAATGATGGATGATAAGAGGCGTAACGTTTTGCATACCGATGCTCTGGGTAGTCAGGCTGAAGAAGATGCGGTGTGTTACCTGCAGGTGCTAATGGCGGAACTAATCCCTGGCATGGGGTGCGAGCGCATGTTTGCTGATATGGATAATTGGGGTTACAGCTTTATGGTGGGTTCAAGCCGTACTTGGTTTTATGAAGATGCTAGCGATGCAAAGGCAACGCTGATGCAACAACTAGAATCTCATCCGATACTTAAAAAGCAGCTAAGTGCCTTGGTTCTCGGTGATATGGCCGAGTAGTTGGCCCATATTTAAGGCATCGCCATTTTGCATATCCAATCGCCAACGTGCTGGGTTCTCCAGCAAAACGATGATAGTTGAACCCATATTAAACCGGCCCATCTCTTCACCTCGTTGCAGTGTTATTTGCTCATCACCCGTGTAGTCAATTCGGCTAATACCCTTTTTCTGCGGTGGTGTGACTAAACCACTCCATACGGTTTCGATTGCTGCCACGTTTATCGCGCCAACTAGCACGAGTGCCATTAGGCCTGCGCTGGTTTCAAACTGTGCAATCACACGTTCGTTGCGGGCAAATAATCGAGGTACGGTATTAACGGTGTGGGGTGCAACGCTAAATAAACGACCAGGCACATGCGTTTGATTTAACAGCTTGCCAGCCAGGGGCATGTGTAAGCGGTGGTAATCACGCGGTGAAAGATACACAGTAACGAACCGCCCATTAGCGAGCTTTGCAGCAGCCGTATTATCGCCACCGAGTAATTCGAGTAATGAGTAATCTCGCCCTTTGGCTTGATACACCGTGCCGTTTTCGATATTCCCAATGGCCGAGATGCGGCCATCGGCTGGGCTTGCAATGTCACTTTCGTGATCACAAACTGGCCGAGCGCCTTCTTTTAAGCTTCGTGTAAAAAAAGCATTGAACGTGGGGTAGTGATTGATATCGCTATTTTGGGCCTGGCTCATGTCCACATTGTATGTGCGTACAAACCATTTAATTAAAGCCGGCACCCATTTTGCCTGCTGGCGAGTTGCCCAATAAACCAAGCGCGATACCCAGTGGTGCGGCAGTATGTATAACGGTACCGACTTCAGCCAATCACTTGCAGTTGCCATGTTTTTTATTACGCAGTTGCTTTCTAATTATCAGCTGATAAACCTTTATTAATGCTCATTACTGGGTTCAGGTGCGCCTATATTGATTTCGCCGTGTCCGCTTTTCATGTTTGGCATTGTGCCCATGCCAGGTTTAACAACGGGCATCGACAATTCAATATCCCCCTGATTGGTATGCAGCGTTACCGTTAATGTGCTGCCCATCATTAGTGGGTTCACTATGTCCATGAACATGAGATGGAAGCTGCCATGCGTTAATCTGAGTGTTTGACCTGCAGCAATGTTTAGCTCTTCGTGTTTAGTCATACTAGCGATATCATCCTTTATGACCGACTCATGCATCTCGATACGGGCAACTGCATCACTACTAGCGCCGGTAACAACTAACTGCTCGCTGCTAATATTGTTGATTGTTAAGAAACCCGCAGTAACGGTTGCGCCCGGTGGGTGTGCCATCACCTTCATATCGCTAATCATGGGAAGGTCCGCCAGTGCTGATTGCGATAAACCCAGAGCGCAAAGAAAAGTTAGTGTGTTGAGTAATTTCATAGTCGTATCTGTGATTAAATCTGTTGCAGTGTTTAATTTTCTGTTAGCGAAAGTTAGCTTAAGTTGTCGATGATTTTTTTGTAATCATCCACAATGGATTCAACCTTATGTGGTGCGCTGAACTTGCCGCGAACGCGCCCTTCAGGATCAATCAACAGCATTGAGGCCGTGTGATCAACGAGGTAATCTTCTGTACCTTCGATAGCGGTGTAACTTGCTACGATACCCAGCTTGCCCGTTAACGCCAACACATCGGCAAGTTCGCCAGTAATGCCTTTAAAAGTTGGGTTAAAGAAATTCATGTAGTTGCCCAGCACCTCGGCGGTATCACGTTTTGGGTCAACACTAATAAACACCACTTGTAGCGGTGGCGTGTTGCTGGCTTCAAGCTCTTCTGCCACTGAATTCATGATGGTCATGGTCATCGGGCAGATATCGGGGCAGCGGGTATAACCAAAAAACACCATGCTCCATTGGTCTTTAAAGAGTGACTCTGTAATCGCGCTACCTTGCTGATCAGTTAAAGTAAACGCAGGCACCGTCTTAAAGCTTTTTGGAAATACTGCTGTAGCGGCAAGGGTTTCTTGCAGTGTTTTCAGTTGTTGCTTCTCTGCAGGGGTATCTTCGGCAACCAGGCCGTTAGCAGCAGTTGTGTCGTTGTTTTTTCGGTAAACTGCCTTGTTGGCTATTATACCTGCTACTACAGCCACAGCAGCGATCACTGTGATGATCGGCCAGCGTTTGTGTGATGTAGATGTGTTGGGCGTAGTAGTCACGGTGAGAGTCTTTTAGTTTAGTAATTGAGTGGCCGTACGCTTCAATTATACGGTATTTGCGATGGCTATTGAGGCCAAGAACCAAGGCGTAAGGTTAGTGTTAAGCACAGACAAAAAGTTGCATTTAGGTGATGCCATCAGGCTTGCAGCCCAAGCATTTGAGGCTGCACAGCTGTATTACGGCCATGGAACAGATAATGCCATCGATGAAGCCAGTTGGCTTTTGTTGCACGCCTTGAAATTGTCTCCAGTTACTGAACCCGATTACGAGATGCTATTAAGTGATGAGCAAATCGCCAACTGTAACGACATACTGACAAAGCGGATTGAAGAACGTCAGCCTGCGGCTTACCTAACAGGTGAGGCCTGGTTTGCGGGTTTGCGATTTAAGAGTGACGATCGTGCGTTAGTACCGCGATCGCCATTGGCTGAATTTATTATGGATGATTTCTTCGATATGCTTGGCAATAATGATGCGCCACGTATTTTGGATTTATGTACGGGTGGCGGCTGTATTGCGATTGCTTGTGCCTACGCGCGTGAGGATGCGGCTGTTACCGGTAGCGATATTTCTGAAAAGGCTTTAGCACTAGCTGCTGAAAATGTGCATCTACACAATGTGCAGTTACAAGTTCAGTTGGTACATAGTGGCTTGTTTGACCAGCTTAGCGATAAGTTTGATCTAATCATATCGAACCCGCCCTATGTCGATCAAAGCGATATTCACGCTATGGCTGAGGAGTTTCACCATGAGCCACAACTTGGCTTATTAGCAGGCGAGGATGGCCTTGATCTTGTCAGAGACATGCTTGCACAAGCGCCTGACTATCTAACAGATAACGGTTTACTCGTGGTTGAAGTGGGCAACAGCGCTGCAGCACTAGAGGCTGCATTCCCGCATTTACCCTTCCTATGGCTTGAATTTTCACACGGCGGTAGCGGTGTGTTTGTTCTAACCCGGCAGGAACTCCTTACACCCCGTTAAAAGCAACTGGCCGCAATTGTTGCCGACCAGTTGAAGGGGGTAAAACCAACCGTAAAAAACTAGGTGCTATCGCAGATTGAATTTGACTTGAAAAAACATAACGCCATTGCTGTGTGAACCGGCGTAGTCAATTTCTGGAGATCCACTGATGTTTAAGACAGCGTTCTTACGCAATGCTATTTCAAGCACTGGGAATGGAACAATCTTGGCTTCAGGATCTGAATTCTTGTGGTATTGCTTATGGATAATTGTGGCTCCAATTAAAAAGCGAGCTTTGTTATTCCAGAAGCGACGAGTACCGTAGTTAATGCCAGCGTAAGTGGCCTGAAAGCCAAAGCTGTCAGATAAGGTACCCACGTGAAAACCCATTGCGCCGGTAGGTGAGTATTCCCAACCGATGCCTGGAACAAGCGCGTTACGCTCATCTTGGTTTTTGAAGTGATAAGCAGCAGTACTGAATACTAGGTAGCCGTCTTTGGCATAACTAGGGCTAGCGAAAGAGGCCAGCGCAAGTACTACAGATGCAAGGATTAGCCTTACTGTATTTCGATTAGTCATTTTATTCCCCATAAATATAAACGCCGGTCTGTGCCAGCTGATTAATGTCGATCTCTGTATGTGTCAGAGAACTGCCGAGGACTTTATCGAAGCGCTAAGTTAGATGCCGTTAACTCAGTCACATAGTGATAATTGTATAAATAACAATGAGTTAGAGCGAATATAGCGCGGCGTCAATAAAGTATCTTTTGATAATAAGCCACGCTAAGTGTTGATTTTGTTGGGATTATTTTCCGTAACTACAATAATCCGGGAGCGATTGTTTCTATGCCAGAGAGCAAGATTGAAGGGCCTGAATGTTCTAGCTTGTGATGGGATTGGTATTTCTACAGAGATGGACAATCCTGCAAAGCCATTGTCTGCGGGTTAAAGTATCGACGAGCGCACGGAATGCCTCTTGGCATCTCGGCGTAAAATTATCTTTTCAGCATCCAATAAAAAATGCGATGCGTAGAAGACAAAAAGGAGAACCTTAAATGTCTATTCGTCATGCCGCAGTGGCAGTTTTAATAGCAACGTTTCTAGGCGGCTGCGCTACTGGTAAATCAGTAGGGGATGCCGACGATATACGCGATACCGGTAAATCAAACATAGTCGTCGTCACCTACGATTTAAAAGCCTATACCACCACGAAGTATTCGTCTGTTAAAAGCACAGTACTCAATTTCGTCTGCCCGGATAAATCCATACTAGGCGGTGCTTGCTTTTCGATTAGCCTTCCTTACCTAGGTCAGAAGACGGTAGGCGAGTTTGCGTTACACGCGTTTGAAGATTCAGGTGCCAAGGTAATGAAGATGAAGTACGGTTCGCGCGCCGTAACGGGTGTCGGCCATAATGTCGTAGTCGATAAGAAACCAGAAGTGACCTGCTACTACAACAAGAAAAAGAAGCGAGATGTGTGTTCAACTAGAACAGTTGAAACAACAGATAGGCATAGCGTTACGTTTGAAACAGCTGCGCCCCTCAATGTCGTTCCAGGTTCGGGCTGTTACCTTGGCCACATGACGCTCACGATGATCGACGATAGAATTGAAGAATATGAATTGACTTTGGGTGATGAGATACCACCAGAGAAATTAACTAATATTGGTGATGATGTGAGTGGGGTAGTGCAGGGCTATGTGAATAGGCCCTGCGTTTAGTTGTCAATTCTCTTTAGTTGGTCATTCCCACGAAAGTGGGAATCCATGGCTTGCTAACGATGGATTCCATTACCTATTACCAGTATCTATTGAGTAAACAATATTCCCAATAAAGATCACATCGTCGGGCGGTGGTGTTCCCTGTGCACTGATTTCAATGGCGTAGCCATTGCCTGATTCTACAAAAGGTTGAATGCCAACCTTAGTCACGGGTACTTCTATTCTTCGGTTCGGTGGATCAAACATTGTGTCGTTCATGGGTACTGAGCCAATGAGGGCAGTTCTGCGTTCCCCGCCTATCGTCGCGACCACATTAACGGTTAGTTCACTCATAAAAGAAAAGTCATCAGACATTGCGTCTTCGAGTGTGTCAGTAGCGCCTTCAGAGTTAGCGGTAATTTCAAGTGTCACCTCGGTGATTTGTATTGATCTGATAAATTCAAAATCTTTATCTTTTGCTTTGAAATCATCGGTTGCCTTAACGTCCAATGCAATAGGAGCAAAGGTTGTAGGCAATACACTGGCAGTGCCAAGACCTTCCACACGAGTTTCGGCTAGTGCTTCTTCTGCTTTAAAAGTTGTTTCTACATCGTCTGCGCACGCGGTAAGAGTTGCGGCTATTGCGATAAGTAGTAGGGTGTTCTTGATTCTCAAGCTTAATCTCCGTAGCAGATCCGCAACCGGTGTTGCGGATAACTTGAGACTAGTCTAAGCGAGAATTAGCTCAGAAGCCATAAGGCGAGGTGGGTTTCAGCGCTTAAATCTTGGCTTGTTTCTCTGCAGGCAAGGTTTCTTCACCTTCGTTTTCGATGTGCTCAATGATCGTATCAAACAAGGCTGTAGCAAATCGATCCCATTCTTGGCTGCCGCGGTTGGCATCGTTGTCAGGCATTGAAACACGCACTTTTACTAGGGTGCCATCGTATTCAGTTTGATATACCAATGTGTAAGACGCGAGATTTTCGCGCAAGTACGTTGCTTCTACTCTGGCCACAGTTCGGATGCCGCGCGCCTGCGTCGCTGCACCAATTACGTTGAAGTTAGCATATTGGCCGGTTTTTACGGCGGAGCCAATGGCTTGGATTGTGGCGCGAGTTGAGCCCATTACCAACTGGTCGTGAGGCAATGATAAGTTCTCTTTTGATACGGGATAGACGAATACGTCGGCAAGGCGGTGCTTGCCCATATTGCTGTAACGCATGGTGAATCCGTCAGAGCTTTCGTCAAAGTATCGATAGCCCTGGTAGTTAAAGCTTTCGAGCTGATCCGGCATTACGCTGATAATCGATGGTTCTTCTTGTATTGGCGTAATGATCTTAGCAGGTGCAGTAGTTGCGCAGCCAGAGAGCAGTATCAACACCGGTAGTAGGCAGTTCAGTTTGTTCCAAAGCATATAAATCAATCGACTTTTGTCCATTTGCTGTGCAGTAGTCGCAAGATTTGCGCCTGATCCTCTGTAAAGCCGCTGCCATGGCCTTTTATTGAGTGTCGAGATAGTAGGCTTGCAGTCTCTGTGGCTCAGGTAAAATACGCTAATGCCATTACATGCCCTCAAGATCCCCTTCCTTTTGAGCTTGCTACTTGCCTTAAGTGCCTGTGCAACTGCGCCGCCATCTAAGTCCAGCGACCTATGCTCAATTTTTCGCGAAAAAAGTAGTTGGCACCGGCATGCCAAAAACGCCAGCGAACGTTGGAATACATCGATACCCGTATCGATGGCGATTTTGTATCAAGAATCATCATTTCGACACAACGCTCGACCACCGCGTCGATACATACTTGGTTTTATCCCGTGGAAGCGCCCAAGCTCAGCCTATGGCTACGCACAAGTTATCGATGGCACATGGGAGGCGTACCAAAAATCTACCGGCAACTACGGTGCAAGTCGAAAGCGTTTTGCTGATTCTGTTGATTTTGTTGGTTGGTACAACCGAGTAGCGATGAAAAAAAATGGTATAAGCGTAAACGATGCTTATAATCTTTATTTAAATTACCACGAAGGTACTGGTGGTTTTGCTAAGGGTTCTTACAAGAAGAAACCGGTTTTACAAGGTATTGCCTTGCGAGTACAACAACGTAGTGAACGATATGCCTCACAGTATGCCAGTTGTAAAAATAACCTAAAGGAAGGCTTCTGGAGCCGTTTGTTGCCTGGGTGATCCAACAGGCAACACGATGCAATCGAGATTGTTGTGAGGATACAAGCTTAGCGTCCGCTCAGGCTAACTGCATTTCATTGAAACTGAATAACGATTGCTCGCCGCGTTCATGCGCTAGTAACCAATCTTTTATGACAAGCCCACCGGTAAATCCGGTCAGCTTTCCGTTAGCACCAATAACTCGATGGCATGGCACGATAATGGGCAAAGGGTTGGCGCCATTGGCTGCTCCCACAGCGCGGCAAGCGTTGGGATTGTCTAGTTGTGAAGCGATATCACCGTAGCTGCAGGTTTCACCGTAGGGGATGTCGATTAGCCGCTTCCATACCTGTTGCTGAAAATCAGTGCCGGCTGCTGCAAGCCTTAGGTCAAACTCGGTGCGTGTGCCAGCAAAATATTCATCCAGCTGCTTGCAAGCTTCACCGAAAGGTTTGGCACTTTGTTGCCAGCCAGCCTCTGGGTGCTTTCCATTGGTCGATTCGCCAGTGATTGCGCTAAAGAAAGTAATATGTTGTATGCCTTGAGTGGTTCCTGCCAACAAGATTTTGCCTATCGGGCTATCATGCAGGGTATAACTAGTGGTGTTTGTATTCATAAATGTGCTGATAGAATGTGGCACAAGCCGGGGTGATAATGGCAATTCTAAACAAGATTACTGCAATGTTCAGTGGCCGCAAGCGCGAAGCGCCTTCAGCTGATCCTGTCGCGTATAAGGATTATACAATCGTTGCGCAACCAATACAGGAAGGCTCGCAATTTCGCACTGCGGGCTACTTAAGTTGTGAAGTCGATGGTGAAGTAAAAAAAGTCCAGTTTATTCGTGCTGATGTTAACGGTGATTTTGATTCAGCGGTTGAGCACAGTGTGCAAAAAGGTAAGCAAATAATTGATGAGCAGGGTGCTCGCGTATTTGAGCGTGGCATTGCGTGATAAGCGGCTAAAGTCGGCTTATTGTTGTCAGATCCTTTGTGCCATTGTTGCTGCCACTGTTGCTGGCATTAGTTTAGGTACTATTACGTTATTCCCAAAGATTTCTGTCGCTAGCACTAAACAAGCTGTTAGTAGTTGCCATCAATTAAGAAAAACCAACACGGCGATCTGGATTGACAATGAGGTAATACTCACCGCAGGTGAGGCTCAGCGGCATCGTGGTGGGCGAGGACGTAGCGGTTGGCGCTACCAATCTGATAATGATCCAAGCAGGGATTCGGGCAATGTTGATTTGTCTGTTAGCTGGATCGTTATTGGTGACGATGCTAAAAACATGGCCGCAATGCAAATTGAAATTCAGCGTGACGGCCGCCCGATATCGCAATGGGTGTTAAACCCTGCCTGCGTGGTGCAATCGGAACGCGAGATACTGTACGACGAAAATGGGCTTGCCATTTCATTGTCTATTCGCAACAACAATCAAGCACCCATTATTCAACCGCTCAATCCGCCTGTACCTGAGATACAAGCTACTATGTCTGACCAATCAGTATTAGTGGCGTTGGTCGATTCAGGTGTTAATTACACGCTACCAATTATAAATTCCCGATTAGCACGAAATTCAAAAGGCGATTTGCTGTCGCAAGATTATTGGGATAATGATGGCTTGCCGTTTGACGCGCATCCAACCGGGTCGGCGTTTAATGTAGTTCGCCATGGTACACGTACCGCATCAATTCTATTGCGTGAAGCTCCTGATGCGCAATTGGTAGCCTACCGTTATCCGCGGCCCGACATGTCTCGAATGACGCACTTAGTAGCTCACGCAGCCCAACAAGGCGTGTCGATAATTGGTTTGCCCTTAGGAGGCAACAAACAAGATCAATGGAAAGCCTTTGCTGATGCTGCAAAGCAGTTTCCGGATATTCTATTTATTGCATCTGCAGGCAACAATGGAAGAAATATTGATCAACAACCGGTGTACCCCGCATCACTTACGTTAGAAAACCTGTTGGTGGTGACATCAGCGGATGATTTTATCGTCCCGGCGGAGCGAGTTAATTGGGGGAGAGTATCTGTAGATTATATGTTGCCAGCTGAGATGGTTGAAGCGGTCGATTTTGATGGTAGCCCAGTGAAGGTATCCGGTTCGAGTTATGCAGTACCGCGTATGGTGGCGATGGCGGCAAGAATGAAAGCCGCAAAGCCTGCTTGGCGTGCTTCTGATATCAAAGCCGAATTTGCAAGACGTTATGCCACTGGCACAAGTACTCGCTACGTCAATGGTGGGTATATTGCCGACCCACTTGCCGATGAGCATGTGCTTAGTGGTATTACGTCTACTGCTGAGACAACAATCGAATCGGCAAACTCGGAAACCGCTACCCATACAATACCGTTAGCACTATTTGCCTTGGGCGATAGCTGGACAATCGATGCGATTACCGCGTCTGTTACACAAGCTGAAAAGTTGTTAGCGCAATGTGGGCTCTCCATTTCTGATGTTGACGTGCGGCGCGTAAACGCATCCGATTATTTAATGGATCTATCTGTGAGTAACGGCCACACACTTTTTAGCAAACTAAGGCCGGCAGGCCAGAGGCACCCAGTTGCAATTGTATTTGCCAGAGATACAACGATGCTAGATCCCTACGATGGTGAAGCGTTTGGCGAGGGTAACACTCGCCAGCGCTATTGGATGCGCAATTCAGTTTGGTTGACTGATGGCATTCGCGATGCTGGCATTGCTTTGGCGCATGAGTTGTTTCATGTGTTGGCTAACTCGGGCGAGCATAGCCGCCTAGCGGGTAACTTGATGCAAGCCTCGACAAGCGACGAGGCGGCAACACTCACTAAAGAGCAGTGTGAAATGGCGATTGGTAATGCGGTGGCTGAAGGGTTGGTTTTTCGTTAGTCATCCCCGCGAAGGCGGGGATGACGACTCGCGGGGATGACAGTGCCTTCGCGAGGAGACAGGCCTAATCCAACTCAACCGGCATGCGTTCGCTAAACAAGTCACCCGGCCCTGGGTTATTTGCTGCGCTTTTGCCGCCTAAATGTTGAGTGATACCCCACACTGCGTTTAACCCGGTTTGCACAGCACCTTCTGCCCATCCTGGCGTCCATGACACATCATCGCCTGCGATAAATATTCCTTTTTGCTCGGTGGGAAATTCTTTTTGCATGAAGTGCGTAAACATTCGCCGGTTATAACGATAGTGCCCGGGTAGTGCGCCTTTAAATGCACCAAGAAAATGGGGGTCAGCTTCCCAAGAAATGGTGATAGGTTGGCCAATAATGTGTTTTCGTATATTAACGTCGGGGTAAATCTTCTCAAGCGCACTCACTGCCAGCTCAACTCGTTGTTCAACGGGCAGGGGTAACATTTTCATGGCATCAGCCATCCACGTATAGGTAAGGCAGATAACACCCGGGCTAGCGTCTCCGTTATCAAAAAGGTAAGTGCCGCGAGTGATTCGATCAGTGAGCGTCATGCTCATGCGCTGGCGGTTAGTCTTTGGGTCGCGGTCTTTCCAGAATGGCCTATCCACCATGACAAACGTTTTAGAGGATTGCATGTAGCTGGTGCGATCTAAAGCCATCCAGTTTTCTTGTGAAAAAAGAGATTCGTCTGTATCGATGGATGTGGTGAGTAGCCAGCTTTGGCAGGTGGCCAGTGCCGCTGCATATTCTTGGGTATTGTTGTATTGATCGGTAATGGCGATTTTCTCGCCATTGCGATGTATCTTTTTAGCTGCCGCACGAGTAGCTCCCCCGTGCAGTGAATCCAAACTGCATTTGCCGTGATGGGGAGCATCGACGGTGCGCTGCCAAAGCAGCCGCGGTATTTGCTCAGCGCCACCCACTATTAAATGTTGATTATCATCTAACTCGGTAAGTGCGACGCGCAATATTTCAAGCATAGTGTTTCTAAAATCGCTATCCCAACCACCCGTGCCAAAGCCGACTTGCCCAAAAATTTCACGATGCCTAAAGCTGAGCTTTTTAAATGATGGGGCGCTGGCGAGAAAATCGTAGAAGGTGCGGTTGTCCCATTCGCGTACTAGAGGGTCCCAGTATTGTTTTATAGCAATTGAGTCTCGAGCCCGAATAGCTTTTTGTAGTTCGATTAAATGCGCCTGAGTTTCTAGTGCTGATTGCCAAGCATCTGCAACTTCTTTATATATCGGAGGCAGATCATCGATTGTCTCGGCATAAACAGATTCACCTGCTAAATCGATAATGGTGCTGCCAGCGGCAGGAGTAAGTGGATTAGGAAATGGCTGAGTGTTTAAGCCGAGCTTTTTAATGTAATGAAACAAGGTGGATGATGACTCGGGAAACCGCATGCCACCTAGCTCAGCGACGATGCCGTGCGAATTTGGAAATTCGATAGAGCGTAATCTACCGCCCATCCTGCCGCTCTCATAAATAACAGGCGTAAGGCCAAGCTTCATTAACTCGAATGCAGCCACAATGCCTGATACACCAGCGCCAATGATGGCCACCTGTGTGCCTAGCTTGTTATCTGGAAGGGAACCTAGGCCGGCAGTGTTGTTTAGCCAATCATCATAGGCAAACGGAAAGTCTGGGCCGAATGCTGTAATGGGCTTTGGCATAGGTTTAACTCTCGTTACCGATCAGGACGTGATCGCTTTATATAAAGAAGGTAGCCTGTCTTGATGATAGGGGATCTCTTTTCGGATCGAATCAATACTATTTTTATTTAATGTGGCAACCAACAGGGTGGCGTCTGTTTTTGCACGAGCGAGATCTTCTGAATCGGGCCCACTAATACAGCTTCTACCAGCGTAGTGGCAGTCGTTCTCTTCACCACAAAAATTAGCGTAAGCAATAAAGAGCTGGTTTTCATAGGCTCGTACGGGCACAACGCGTTCGGCGACGGTGTACCAGTCACCAGCAAGCGCCGTAGGTACGATGATGAGCTCAGCGCCTGCGAGTGCGTGAGTCCGAGCATTTTCAGGAAACTCTACGTCGTAACAAATCAGCATCCCGACTTGCCAACCGTCAATGGTAACGGGTGGCAAAATAGCATCACCTGCAGTAAACAGTGCATTATCCATTGCGCCCCACAAATGGCTTTTACGATAGCGTTGTAAAATCTTGCCCGTCTTATCAATGAGTTGTACGGTGTTGTAATAGCTATCGCCATCTTGTTCAACAAAACCATAGGCAATAGCCATGTTGTGTTGCTGACATAAAGTACTTACGGCATCGGTAAGATCGCCTTGTGCGGGTTGCGCTACCTTGCGGTTGGCCTCCAAACTTAAGTTGTAACCGCAAAGTGATGTTTCTGGTGTTACTAACAGTTGTACATTTTGTGAGGCGGCGTCTGCCGCTGTGGTTGTTAGGCGTTGGAGGTTGGCGTTTAGATCGCCTGGTGATGATTCGTGCTGCAGCACTGCAATGGTGAGCGTGTTAGCCATGATCAACAAATGTCCTTCCGGTTAAGGTTGGGTCACTGCGCGTCAGTAGTGATAAAAAAGGCCCTAGCTTTGAGTCAGGAGTGGGTGTTTCGCCTTCTAGCTCCCCAGGAAACGCTTTACGACGTAATGGAGTACGCATCGGGCCCGGGTCAACTGCATTGAAAACTACGTTGCAATCGCCTTGTGGGTTTTTGCGGCCATCGGTTTCGTCTGCATAGGTTCGCATCAAGGTTTGTGCACCTGCTTTCGAAACGCCATAAGCACCCCAATAAGCGCTAGCTTTTTGATCGAGTGTAAATACCACGCTGCCATTGCCTGTTTGGTCAAGCAGCGGCAAGCAAGCATTCGTTAAAAGGCGTGCGCTAGTTAGGTTAACCGCAACTACCTTAGCCCAGTCTGTTTGTTGTAATGCTTGTAGCGGCGTTAGTACGCCAAGTTCTGCAGCGCAATGCACCAAGCCATCCAAGCGACCAAACTCACTTGATAACATTTGACCAAGCTCGACATAAGATTCAGGTATTGCGGTAGCTTGGTCAAGCGTGACTAAAGCGGGTGTGGCATCGCCCAGTGAATCGACAACGTCATAAAGTGCCTCAAGCTTTTTCAATTTGCGGCCAAGCAACACAACGGTGGCGCCTGCTGAAGCACAGGCTTTACTCAGGGGGGTGCCAAGGCCGCCGGTTGCGCCTGAGATCACAATCACCTTATTTTGTAAGGCATTGGCTGGCAGCGAAAAGCTGCTTTGGGTGTCGGTTATGGGTTGAATAGTCATCGGGCAATTGTACTATGTTGCCGCGCTGGCGTACCGCTTGGCTGGGCGCTGCCATGTTTAGGGTGTGCCGAGGTGGGCCATGATGATTATCGAGTTTTGCGCATTAAACGCCAGGTCAGCCAAAACTTGCGCACCGGGGTTGGGGTGAGCGACTCTTTGAGTAGGTCAGGGCGTTGTTTTTGCCACAATTTTATTTGTTGTTGCCGCATGCGAGTTAGCGTAAGCAACGGCAAAAGCTTGGGCTGCTTTTTAACCATGTCAATGGTTAGTGCTGTCTCAGCTTTTACATAGGCGGCGGCTGCAAGATCGACTCGGTTTGCAATCAGTTGATCGATTTTTTCGTTTCTTGGGTCGCTTGAGGCGACATATTGAATGAGTGTGGTTGGCTCTAGGTCAAATTGTTGGTAACACTCATCACTAAATACGGCAATGCCTCTGTGTAACAAGCGGCGCAGCTGGCGTAACCTGCCGCTGTATGAAAAGGCGATTGCCAAGTCCGGTAGTAATTGCTCCATCACTTCGGCTGTTGACGCTTCGCCGATTAAGCCATCTAACAACAGTGCCCCTCTTGCATAGTAATCCGAAAATACTTCGGCGCTTAGATCTGCTTCAGTTGATGCAGGCGCCATGCGCTCATTTGCAGCGGCGGATAACACAGCCAAGCAATGCTTTTTTAAGCTTTGGCTGTTGTGAATGGATTGGCACGCTATCAGTGATGGATGCGTTGCACTTTGTGTGTCCAAACGATCGAGCTCTTCGTGCCACCAGTGAATTTTTTGTTGTGCAACGGCTGGGTCTTGTACATCAAGCAAGCTATTGGCGATGATCGCAATTAAATTAAGTGTGCGTAAACAACGATCGCGAGTTGCATCATCAGCGTACAGCGCGGCATAGTAGAGGCTGGAGCCGGGCCGTGGCCCAATGGGTGGCAGAAGTTCGGTGCTCATCTTGTATAGCTTTTCATGCAGCTTTGTTTGTTTTCCATGATATTAGCAACACACTCAGCTAACTGCACATCTAACTATACTTCGCTATCGAGAGTATAGGATGCCATGTAGTTAACAGAGATATCTGTGCCTAGGCTATACCGCTTTTTAAACGGGTTGTAACTCAAGCCACTCATTTCTTTTATTGTTAAGCCAGCGGCGCGACAATCCTTATCCATCTCCGCAGGCGTAATGAACTTATTATATTCATGCGTACCTTTGGGTAGTAGCTTAAGCACGTATTCGGCGCCAATAATGGCAAACAAAAATGACTTAGGGCTACGAGTAATGGTTGAAAAAAATACTTGGCCGCCGGGTTTGACTAGTTTGGCGCATGCTTCGATGATTAGCCCAGGTGAGGGCACGTGCTCAAGCATCTCTAAACAAGTCACTACATCGAATTCACCCGCGTGTGTCTCAGCGTAATCTTCCGTTGAGATGGCTTGATATTCAACCTTAGCACCAGAATCCAGTGCATGTAACCTAGCCACCGCTAATGGCGCTTCAGCCAAATCAATTCCAGTGACATCTGCGCCGCGCCAAGCCATAGATTCTGACAAGATACCGCCTCCACAGCCCACATCTAATACGCGCTTACCATCAAGCGATACGCGTTCGTCTATCCAATCAAGGCGTAAAGGGTTTATTTCGTGGAGTGGTTTGAACTCACTGTTTGGGTCCCACCAGCGGCTTGCCAGTTCGGAAAACTTGGCTAGTTCTGCAGGATCCACATTTGCTTGAGCGGCCATGTGTTGTCTCTAAAAATTGTATAGGTAGAGACTACCTTAGTTTGCGACTGCTTGGTTTAATTGGATGGCGTTGTTAACAGCGCATTCTGAGGTGGATAACGTGAAAGCGCAGGGGATATGGACCGATAGATTAATTAAGTGGTAGCACTAATTTTTTGTTGCCATTGTTTTGCCGTTTGGCTGATCTCGTTTGCGTCGATCTGTGTGAAGCGTTTTTTTGTTAACAAGGCATTCCCGGCAACCCAAACATCGGTCACGCGCTCTCGATTCGCACAGTAAACAACATGCGATGCTACGTCGTACATGGGTTGCATACTGATATCGGGTTCGATGCAAATCATGTCCAGTTGTTTGCCCGCTTCAAGTGAGCCGGTAAGTTCGTTTAAGCCCAAGGCTTTAGCGCCATTGATAGTGACCATGCGTATCGCATCAATCGCCGGCAGTGCCGAAGCATCGCCACTTACTGCTTTAGCCAAAAGAGCTGCTGTCTTCATTTCGCCAAACATATCTAAATCATTGTTACTGGCAGCTCCGTCGGTGCCCAGTGCGGTATTGACACCACCCGCCGCCAAGCTTGCAGCCGGGCAAAAGCCGCTAGCTAGCTTTAGATTAGACTCTGGGCAATGAATCGCGCTGGCGCCGTTTTCTGCAAGTAGGTTTATTTCATCGTTTGTTAGTTGTGTTAGGTGCACTGCAATCATATATGGGTTGATTAAGCCGATCTCAAACAAGCGTGCTATGGGGCGTACGCCTTCTGCCTTGATGTAGTCGAGTACTTCCGTTTCAGTTTCGTGTACGTGCATGTGCACGAGTGCTTCTAGTTCTGCGCTAAGCGTTGCTATTTTTTCTAAAGCTGACGTCGGTACTGTGTAGGGGGCGTGTGGCGCAAATGCTGTGCTGATGGTTGGGTGGTCCCGAAACGTATCGTGAATGCTAATAGCGCGGTCAAAATACTCATCCAAGCTACTCGCCCAAGGTGTTGCCAATTGCATAATGGGTGCGCCCACCACGGCTCGTATGCCGCAATCAATACAAGTTTTCGCAACGGTATCCGGGAAAAAATACATATCGTTCACGCAGGTAACACCACCAGCGATTGACTCGGCTAAGCCGTGACGTGTTCCTGCTGCAACAAACTCGTTACTTAAGAGCTTGCCTTCGATCGGCCAAATGTAATTTTCTAACCATTCCATTAGTGGCTTATCGTCGGCTAAGCCTTTTAAGTAATGCATACCAAGATGCGTGTGTGCGTTGATCAGCCCGGGCATGACTATGCTGGTGCGCCGATCAATAATGGGTAATTCAGGATAATGTTGATCTGCAACGGCATGCGGCAGGCATTCAACTATGGTGTCCCCCGCGCTAATAATCGAGTGGTTTTCGAGCACAGTATTGTGCTCGTCAACAGTGAGTACCCAGCCGGCATCGATACGAGAATCCGCGGCTGGTGTCTCGGTTTTAGTGGTGTTATTCATGGCATGCACCTTACCGCCAGCTGCGCGCTAGGGCAAGGTAGATTCGCTTGCTTATCTAAGGGTTGTTGTTCATTTGAGGTTTTTACTGGTTGGCCTGGCGATAAACCTATTGGCCGGCGACAACGGGCGCTACCTGGCATTGAGTTCGAGCTGTCCGACCCACTGACAAACGCGGTTATCAGAGTCGAACATGATCGGGCAATCAAGCTCCGGTTGTTCATAAAGCACCCAATCTTTCCAGCGATCAAGGGAAAGTGGAGCACCAGTGGAGTCATCAATGCTAAATGCCTGTGCACCTGTACTAAAAAGCACCAAAACAGCGGCGATGAACGATCACGTTGTTGACACAGTGCACAACGTTGAAATCGCCATGTTTAACCGCCTTTTTTGGGTATTTGCCACCAGTATGATGATAGAATAGACATATTAATAGAGTCCTTTTTAATACCAAGTTTACCCCCTTCCAGATATGTCTGACTTTGCCAAAGAAATCCTCCCGATCACGCTAGAAGATGAGATGCGGGACAGCTACCTTGCTTATGCGATGAGTGTCATCGTAGGGCGAGCCTTGCCGGATGTACGTGATGGCTTAAAGCCTGTGCATCGTCGTGTGCTGTATGCCATGCACGAGCAAAATTACGTATGGAATAAACCTCATCGTAAATCTGCGAGGGTTGTCGGTGATGTTATGGGTAAGTATCACCCACACGGTGATACAGCCATATACGACTCCATGGTTCGAATGGCGCAGCCTTTTAGCATGCGTTACATGCTCATCGATGGGCAAGGTAACTTTGGTTCGGTTGATGGTGATCCACCAGCTGCGATGCGTTACACCGAAGTACGCATGGCAAAGATTGCACACGAGCTATTAGCCGATATCGATCAAGACACGGTTGATTTCACGCCTAACTACGATGGATCTGAATCGGAACCATCCGTATTGCCTTCGCGCATTCCGCATTTGTTAGTTAATGGTTCTTCGGGTATTGCCGTTGGCATGGCCACTAACATACCGCCACACAATCTCAACGAAGTGATTAACGCAACCATCGCCATGGTTGACGATCCAGACATCACGGTTGAAGGTTTGATGGAGCACTTGCCTGGCCCTGATTTTCCTACATCCGGCATTATCAACGGTGCGCGCGGTATTAAAGAGGCTTACCGTACTGGTCGTGGCAAGCTACACATTCGCGCAAAAGCAACTGTCGAGCACAATGAAAAAACTGGTAAGGACACCATCGTTGTGCACGAGCTGCCGTACCAAGTTAACAAAGCACGGCTGCTCGAAAAAATCGCAGAGCTAGTAAAAGACAAAAAAATTGAAGGTATCACTGAGCTGCGTGACGAATCAGATAAAGATGGCATGCGCATGGTCATCGAGCTACGCCGCGGCGAATCCGGCGATGTCATGCTCAACCAGTTGTATAAGCAAACTCAGCTGCAAGTGGTGTTTGGTATCAACACGGTTGCCTTGGTTGATGGTCAGCCTAAGTTGTTGCCACTACCGGAAATACTAAATTGCTTTATCCGTCATCGGCGCGAAGTCGTTACGCGTCGCACGATGTTCTTACTACGTAAAGCACGCGATCGTGCCCACGTTCTAGAAGGCTTAGCCGTAGCGCTAGCTAACATCGACCCGATCATCAAGCTGATCAAAGAATCTTCAACCTCAGCTGAAGCCAAGGGCAAGTTAGTTAAGCAAACCTGGGAGCCAGGCATTGTTAGCGGTATGCTTGAACGAGCAGGTGCGGCTGCATCAAAACCGGAAAAGCTAGGTGAAGAATACGGCCTGCATGATGGCCAATACCAGTTAACTGAAGTACAAGCACAAGCGATTCTAGATCTACGTTTGCATCGCCTTACTGGGCTTGAGCAAGACAAAATCATCGAAGAGTATCGCGAGATTCTCGAAAAAATTGAAGACTATCTCGACATCCTGACTGACCCGGAGCGCTTACGTGCCGTAATCAGAGAAGAGCTGGTTGCAGTGGTTGAACAATTTGGTGATGAACGTCGTACCAAAATTCAGATTGATCATTCTGAAATGACGGTTGAAGATTTAATCGCCGACGAATCAGTCGTGGTCACGCTATCGCATGGTGGTTATGCCAAGGCACAGCCGTTATCAGATTATCGTGCGCAACGTCGTGGCGGTAGAGGTAAGTCAGCCACCTCAATGAAGGATGAAGATTTCGTCGACACGCTCTTTGTTGCGAGCATGCACGACACAGTATTGTTCTTTACCAGTGTCGGTAAGGTGTACTGGAAGCGCGTATACGAGCTTCCGGTTGCTAGCCGCGGTTCACGTGGGCGGCCAATCGTTAACTTGCTACCACTAGAAGAAAACGAACGCGTTAATGCGGTATTAACAGTACGTGAATATACCGAAGATCAATTCGTGTTCTTTGCAACAAGCAAAGGTGTTGTTAAGAAAACATCATTGATGGATTTCTCACGCCCGCGTACCAACGGCATCATAGCCATTGATCTGCGCGTCGATGATTTCCTAATCGATGTAGCGCTGACTACTGGCGAAAGCGATATTATGTTGTTCAGCAGTGGTGGCCGTTCAATGCGTTTCCAGGAAAGCGCAGTGCGAAAGATGGGTCGAACAGCTGCCGGTGTTCGTGGCATACGCATGCCAGAGCAAGATACGGTTATTGGCCTTATCGTTGTGGGTGAGGGCGACATCCTGACCGCTACGCAAAATGGTTATGGCAAGCGCACACACACCGAAGACTACCCAACCAAGGGTCGTGGCGGTTTAGGTGTTATTGATATCAAAGCGAATGAGCGCAACGGTCCAGTCATAGGTGCTGTGCAAGTTGGTGGGGAAGATCAAATCATGTTGATCACTGATGGCGGTACATTAGTGCGTACCAATGTCAGCGAAGTATCGGTACTGGGTCGTAACACACAAGGTGTTCGCTTGATCCGCCTCACCGATGGCGAAAAGCTTGTAGAGCTAGCCGCTATCGACGAAGCCGAAATCGGTGAAGATGGTACTGAGGAAAGCGAAGATGGCGAAGCAGTTATTGATGCTGGTGGAGAACCTAAAGCTGAAGATGCGCAAACATCTGATAGTGATTCTGATGCCGAAGAAGGCAATGACGCTGATGATGATGCTGCTGACGACTCTAGTGATGATGCCGGCGATTCATCTGACGAAACGCCGTCTTAAGTAATTAGCCTACAGTGATATTGGCTCACGCTTATGCCTATATCTTCGATATTTGTCATCCTCGCGAAGGCGTCAATAGTCATCCCCGCGTAGGCGGCGGTCCGGCGGTCCATGCCTGATCGAACAATGGATCCCGGAACGCCGGACCGCCGCCATCGCGAGGATGACGACTATTGCGAGGATGGCCACAATAAGCCCCCAAAGCTGGTATTGTCAGCCCACCGGGTATGAATTTACATAGCACTACTCATGACTGAGCAATCTGATAAAAACCTAACGCTGCCGCAAGTACGCGAA